>JAQGMQ010000007.1 GCA_028292305.1 Rhodoferax sp. | reverse complement strand
CAGTTCGCCCGAACGCCGCAGGCAGTCGTGCAGGATCTGCGCCACGCGGCGCAGGCATTCGTCGCCCGCCAGGTGGCCGTAGCGGTCGTTGTAGAGCTTGAAGTGGTCGATGTCGATCATCAGCAGTGCCAGCGGCTCCTGGTGCCGCGCCTCGCGCAGCCATTCGGTGGCCAGCTGTTCGTCGAAATGGCGCCGGTTGGCGATGCCCGTCAGGCCGTCGGTGGCCGACAGCTGCGCCAGCCGCGCATTGGCCGCCTCCAGGGCCTGGCGCTGGTGCACCATCTCGGTCACCTCCATGGTGGCGGTGACGATGTAGCCCTGCGATGTGCGGATCTCGTAGCTGTGCAGCCAGCGGTCGTCGCTGACTTCCTGCAGCATGGGTGTGCGGTGCGTACCGCGCTGCGCCAGGCGTTCGGCCAGCCACTGTTCTTCGCGTTCCACGGCGGCGGTGATCCAGCCGCGGCGCAGCGAATGCCGCACGATGCTGTCGAAGCTCATGCCGACCAGGCTGCGCAGCTCCATATGGGCATACAGCGTGACGATGTGTTCGTTGCAGATCACCAGCTTGTCCTGCGGGTCGTAGATTTCGATGCCCACCGGCATGGCTTCGATCGCCGCTTCGAGCAAGGCCCGCGCCTCCTGCGAGGCCAGCCTGGCCAGCTCCAGCGCGCCGCGCTGCTTTTGCGCCAGCCGGCGCGCGCGCTCCAGGTCGCGTTCCTTGCGCACCACCTCGGTCACGTCGGTGTGCAGGCCCGCCACCCAGCCGTCGGCGGTGCGGCGTTCGTTGATGTGCACCCAGCGGTCGTCGGCCAGCGCCTGGGTCATCTGCGTGGCTGGTGCGCGGTGCTGCGCCAGGCGCTGTTGCACCCAGGTTTCTTCGCGGCCGCGGGCTTCGGCCACATCGCCGAGGGCCACCGCGCGGCGCAGGATGTCTTCGTAGAGCGCGCCCGGCACGATGTGGGGTGCGGTTTGCGGGTACATCGCCAGGAAGCCGGCGTTGACCCGCACGAGCCGGTCGTCGGCATCGAACAGGCTGCAGATGCTGTGCTCGGGCAAGATGTCGAACACCGCCTGCAGCTGCGCCTCGGCGTTGTCGGCTTCGGCCTGGGCGCGTGCGGCATGCTGCAGCGCGCGCCGCTGTGCCACCAGTGCATAGGCGGCCACGCCCAGCGCCACCAGCAGCGCGACCAGCATGGCCAGCAGTGGCGCCGAGAGCGCGATGTCGGCCAGATCCATCTGCCAGGCCGCGGTCAGGCCCAGCAAAAGCGCGCCCGTGCCCAGCACCGACGGGCCGAACAGGAACTTCGCGGATTTGACGGAGGCCATGGTCTTTTTCATCAGAGCAATCAAGGCGGTTCTACACCCGGCTTCACATCGCGCGGGCTGGCGTTTTGTGCATCGGTCTTTCCAGACACAGCCAGGCCGTCGGGCCCGCCATGCCCGCGTGGGCGTTGCGCGCGCCAGTCTAGCAGCGTGCGGCTTAAGTCGTAACAAGGTGTACGCAGGTGAATCCTTTGTCCTACAAGGCGCTTGTTAAGATCGGTTGCACCGCTGCTTGCGCAGCGCGTCCGTGTTTCAACCATTTATTTCCATTTTGCCGCCGGCAAGTGCGGGCGAGCGCAGACAGCTATGAATCTGGTAGCAATTTTGATCGGCACCCTGGGCGCCGGTATCGGCAGCGTGTGGCTGGCCGCGATGCTGAGTTTCGGCATCCTGGCGCGGTACACCCAGCACATGCTGAGCCTGGCCGCCGGCGCGCTGCTGGCCACCGGCTTCATGCACCTGCTGCCCGAGGCGTTCGAGAGCCAGGCGGGCGCGCAGGCGCTGTTTGCCACGCTGCTGGGCGGTCTGGTGTTCTTCTTCCTGCTGGACAAGGCCGAGCTGTGGCACCACGGCCACGAACACCACCACGGCGTGCCGGGGCCGGACGGGCATGGGCACAGCCAGCACCACCACGGGCATGCCCACAGCCATGACCACAGCGCCGAGCACGCCGCCCCCGCGCGTGTCGGCGGCTGGGCTGTGCTGGTGGGCGACAGCGTGCACGCGTTCGGCGACGGCATTCTCATCGCGTCGGCTTTCATGGCCGACCTGCGGCTGGGCTGGGTGGCCGCACTGGCCGTGCTGGTGCACGAGGTGCCGCACCACATGGGCGACCTGGTGGTGCTGCGCGCCACCTCCGACAACCGCAAGGCCGCGCTGGTCAAGGTGTCGCTGGCCGGCGCCGTTACGGCGCTGGGCGGCATCGTCGGTTATGGCCTGGTCGACCTGCTGCACCAGTGGCTGCCGTATTTCCTGGTGATCGCGTCGAGCAGCTTCATCTATGTGGCACTGGCCGACCTGATTCCGCAATTGCAGAAGCGTTTGTCGGCCGGCGAGACCGCGGCGCAGGTGGCCTGGCTGTTGGCCGGCATTGCGCTGGTGACGCTGGTCAGCGGCCTGGCGCACGGGCACTGAGCCGGGTATTTCGAACAAGCCCGCGATCAACGCCGATCAACGCCGATTCGGGTCATTGGGCCGGCGGTCGACCCGGTTGGGCACGCCGTCGCCATCGCGGTCGCCGCGTTGCCACTGGCCCGGCCGCATCTGCCAGCGACCATCGCGCTGGTACCAGGCTGGCGCGCTGTAGCGGTAGCCCGGCCGCTCGGCGATGAAGGTGCCGGCCACCCACACCTGGCGCGGGCCGCGCGCTTCCCAATGCCCTGGCACCCACAGCTGACCGCGGCGCTGTGCCGGTACCACTTCATAACGCAGCGGCGGCGGCGCGCCACGGATGCCGAGGTTGGATTCGGCCCGCGCTGGCGTTGCCACCAGCATGCCGCCGAGGCTGGCCAGCGCCAGGCAGCCGGCAGCGACGCCGTGCGTGAAATAGCTGAGTTGGGTTTGCTTGACCATGGTGGCTCTCCTTCATTTTTTGACCACGCCAGATGGCGCGTGGGTGCAGCTTCCCGCCATCGGGTAAAGCCACCATGCCCTTTTTGCGAAGAGATGTAAAGCCGGAAAACCGGTGGCGAAAGGGGCATTTGCGGGTTGGTTTAGCGCACGCTTAGAAGACGTTTCCAGCGGCCTGTTTTCCTACGCTCGCCGGTGCGCGCTGATGACAGTCGAGACCTTTTCAGCCGACCAAGATGAAAGTTCTTCTTCGGTGTTTCTCCGCTTAGGCCCGGCCCGACCGCAGCGAACAGCGAAGCTGGTTTTACCTTTCAAAAGGAGCATCCAAATGGCTATGGCAGAAGACAAGCATCTGAACCTCGATCCGATCACGGACGAAGCCGGCGCGCACCCCGTGGGCACCGGCATCGGCGCAGCCGGTGGCGGCATGGCCGGTGCGGCCGCCGGCGCGTTCGGCGGCCCGGTGGGCGCCGCGGTGGGCCTGGTGGCTGGCGCCGTGGTTGGCGGGCTGGCTGGCAAGGCAACCGCCGAAGGCATCAACCCGACCGTCGAACACGCCTATTGGCAGGACCGCTACAGCAACGAGAGCTACTTCCAGAACGGCTATACCTATGACGATTACGGTCCCGCCTATGAATACGGCTGGAGCAGCCGCACCACCTACCCGGGTGCGTTCGACTCGGCCGAACCCGAGCTGGCCACCGCCTGGTACGCAAGCCGCGGCAGCTCGAACCTGACCTGGGACCAGGCCCGCCCGGCCACCCGTGCCGCCTGGGACCGCATCGACAACAACGGCAGCAGCATCTCGCGCGCCGACACGATGGGTGGCGACTACGGCATGGATGCCGACGACATCGTCGACGAACTGAACGACCTTCTGGAAACCTGCCGCGACGGCGAATACGGCTTCCGCGAGGTGGCCGAACACACGCAGACCTCGTCGCTCAAGACCACCTTTATGAACCGGTCGCAGGAGTGCGCCAAGGCAGGCTCGGAACTGCAGTCGCTGATCGTGCGCTTCGGTGGGGAGATCGCGGAAGGCGGCACCACCAGTGGGGCATTGCACCGCGGTTGGGTGTCGGTGCGCGGCGCGCTTGGCGGCCTGAGCGACAAGGCGATGCTGAACGAGTGTGAACGTGGGGAAGACTCGGCCTTGGCGCGGTACCGCAAGGCGCTGAAGGTGGAAGGCTTGCCGGCAGACGTGCGAGCCGTGGTGCAGCGGCAGGCGGATGGGGTGCAGCGCAACCATGACCAGATCAAGGCATGGAGGGATAGCACGGCGTAAGTTTTTTAATCTCGCTGCCTGAGAACGGGTCGCGGATTCTGGAGCACAGGTGGCTCCGGGGTTCGCAGCCTTTTTGCTGTTTGTGCTTTGGTGGGTCAAGGGCTCCAGAACGGCCGGTCTCCTGTTCCTCCTGAGCTGGTTGAGGGGCATGGGTCAGGTTGTCATGGCTGGCGGTTGGCGTACCCTCCGTTCGTCCTGCGCTTGTCGAAGGGCCGGGTTCAGATCGTCGCGTCCGGTTGATTAGTCAACGTCTGTTGACGTGGCTGCCGGTAGTCGCACCGGCGGGGCGCCAGTGTCGAGACAGCCTCCCGCTGACTCTTCACTCGCCCTCCCAATGCCCCAGCATCCCCTGACTTTCCTCATCCATGCCCTTCACCGGCGTGGCCTTGGCCAGCGCCATCCACAGTCCGAACGGCAACCGCGCGATCACCCGCCGAGGCGCCGCGCGGAGCACCGACAACTGGTTGTTTGCAAATGCCATGACCCCGCACTCAACCGGGATTTCGTCCACCGCGCCGATGCACCTGCCGCGCGCATCGGAGCCCAGCACATACCAGCATTCACCCCCCACATCCAGGTACGCCGCGCGTTTCATCGGCTGCCGCAGATCACTGAGCAGATCGGCGCGCCGGACCTTGATCTCATGGACGATGGGCTCGGCATAGGATTCGACCGTGGTGTTGCGGATCGAAAACACGTCCGGCTGGGCTATGCACCAGCGCCCCGGCGTGGCAGGGTCTTCACTCGGCAACTGCGCCCTGAGGCTGAGGCCGCGCCAGGCGATGCGCCCGGCCCGCAGCATTTCCAGCGCCACGCGCTCCACCAGCATTTCATGTTCCGAGCGCGCGGCGCGGTTGGTCGCCAGCGTTTCCGCCAGCACCGCAATGCCGGCGTCGGTGACCTGCAGCAGGGTGTGGCCGCTGGGTGTGTTGCAGCGGCGCACGAGGCCGGCGGCCAGCAGCTCGACTTCGAGCATGTCCTGGCAGGGCCAACCGGCCGAGCGGTAGATCTCGCGCAGCCGGCGCGTGTGCAGCCGCGTCAGGGGCGCAGCCGTGCCGGCAGCGGCGTCCTGGGTTTCCATCGTCGGCTCACCCAAGACCGGGCTCAGCGCGTGAAGTAACCCGTGACGCGCCAGCGCCCGTCGGGCTCGCGCACCGTGGTCACCACCTCCTCCAGGCCCTTCTTGTTGGTGTATTCGGTGGCGAACACGGCCGTCACGTATTCACCATCGGGGCGGCCCTGCAGCGTGGTCTTGTAGACGGCCGTGGTGGGGGTGCGGGTGACCAGCGGGCCCAGCGGCGCGCGGTCCTTGGGGATGGCCCCCATCCACGCGTCGATCGGCACCATGGTGCGAAACACCTGGCTGGCCGCGTCCCAGGCGCCGCCCCAGTTCTGCCGGTCGAGCAGCAGCAGCCAGCCCTGCGCCGCCAACTGGCCGGCGGCCTCCTTTTCGGCGGTTTCCCGGCTGTCGGGGGCGCTGGCGGCGGGGGCGGCTGGGGTGGCGGCCGGGGCAGCGGTCTGGGCCATGGCGGGCGCGCAGGCGAGCAGCGCCAACAGCGCGGCGGCCGCCGTGGAAGAGGCAATGCGGCGGCGGTTGAATTCGAGGCGGAAGGGCATGGAGTCTCCAGGGCTGTAAAACGAACTGCAGCCAGTTTAGGCGCATCGTGCCGCCGTCCGAGGTAAAGAACTGTTTACCCGACCGCGGTCGCCGCCCACTTCGAATTTGCCGCGGCCAGGGCAGCATGGCGTAGCCCGCGCAAGGGGAGCGGCGCCTCCAAAAAGCGCATTTCCAGGGGCGCGCCAAATTTGTTGACTTCTAAACTATTCACCCATAAACTGACTGCCAGCAGCGGCTTTGGCGGCCGTGCAACTGGAGCGCAAATGAAGATTGTTTGTATCGGCGGCGGACCAGCCGGCCTGTATTTCGGCCTGCTGATGAAGAAGCAGAATCCGGGCCACGACATCACCGTGGTCGAGCGCAACAAGCCCTACGACACCTTCGGCTGGGGCGTGGTGTTCTCCGACGCGACCATGCAGAACATGCGCCAATGGGACCCGGCCACTGCCGCCACCATCGAGCAGGCGTTCAACCACTGGGACGACATCGAGCTGCGCTTCAAGGGCCACCGCATCAGGAGTGGCGGCCACGGCTTCGTGGGCATCGGCCGCAAGAAGCTGCTGAATATTTTGCAGGCGCGCTGCGAAGAACTCGACGTGAAGCTGGTGTTCGAAACCGACGCCACCTCCGACGCCGACTTCCCCGACGCCGACCTGGTGATCGCCTCCGACGGCATCAATTCGCGCATCCGCCAGCAGCACGCCGACATCTTCAAGCCCGACGCCGTGACCCGGCCCAACCGATTCATCTGGCTCGGCACGCGCCAACAGTTCGACGCGTTCAACTTCATCTTCGAGAGGACGGAACACGGCTGGTTCCAGGCCCACGTCTACAAGTTCGACGAGAACACCACCACCTTCATCGTGGAAACACCCGAAGCCGTGTGGCGCGCTCACGGCCTGAGCGAGATGGACGTGGACCAGTCGGTGGCGTTTTGCGAGAAGATGTTTGCCGAGCACCTGGGCGGTCATCCACTGATGAGCAACGCCCGCCATCTGCGCGGTTCGGCCTGGCTCAACTTCCAGCGCATCAAGTGCGAGCAGTGGTCGTTCCACAATGGCCACAGCCATGTGGTGCTGATGGGCGACGCGGTGCACACGGCGCATTTTGCGATCGGCTCGGGCACCAAGCTGGCGATCGAGGACGCCATTGAACTCGCGCGCCAGTTCCAGCAGCAGGGCAGCACCGCCGAGCACATCCCGGCCGTGCTCGAAACCTACCAGCAGCTGCGCAACGTCGACGTGCTGCGCCTGCAGAACGCCGCCTGGAATGCGATGGAATGGTTCGAGGTGGTGGGCGAGCGTTATGCCGAATCACTGCCGCCCGAGCAGTTCATGTATTCGATGCTGACGCGTTCACAGCGCATCTCGCACGAGAACCTGCGCCTGCGCGACGCGGCCTGGCTCGGTGGCTTCGAGCGCTGGTTCGCCGAGCAGGCCGGCCTCACGCTGCCGGCCGACCAGGCCGCGCCGCCGCCGATGTTCACGCCCTACACCGTGCGCGGCCTCACGCTGAAAAACCGCGTGCTGGTCTCGCCGATGGCGCAGTATTCGGCGGTGGACGGCGTGGCCGGCGACTACCACCTGGTGCACCTGGGCGCACGTGCCATGGGCGGCGCGGCCATGGTGTTTGCCGAGATGGTGTGCACCAGCGCCGATGGCCGCATCACGCCGGGCTGCCCCGGCCTGTACAACGCCGCGCAGAAGACCGCGTGGAAGCGCATCGTCGACTGGATCCACGACCACACCGACGCCAGGTTCGCCATGCAGCTCGGCCACGCCGGCGCCAAGGCCTCGACCCGCGTGGCCTGGGAAGGCATCGACCAGCCGCTGCGCGAGGGCAACTGGCCCATCGTTTCCGCGTCCGAGCAACAGTACCTGCCCGGCGTCAGCCAGGTGGCCAGGGCGGTGACGCTGGACGACATGGCCCGCATCCAGGCCGAGTTCGTGCAGAGCGCCAGGGACGCGGCCGACATCGGCGTCGACTGGCTCGAGCTGCATTGCGCCCACGGCTACCTGCTGTCGGCCTTCATCTCGCCGCTGACCAACCACCGCAGCGATGCCTACGGCGGCAGCCTTGAAAACCGGCTGCGTTTTCCACTGGAAGTGTTTGCCGCCGTGCGCGCGGTGTGGCCGGCCGAGCGGCCGATGTCGGTGCGCATCTCGGCCCATGACTGGGTCGAAGGCGGCATCACGCCGGACGACGCGGTGGTCATCGCGCGGCACTTCAAGTCGGCGGGTGCGGACATGGTCGATTGTTCGTCGGGCCAGGTCAGCAAAAAGGAAAAGCCGGTGTATGGCCGCATGTTCCAGACGCCGTTTGCCGACCGTGTGCGCAACGAGGCCGGCATCCCCACCATTGCCGTGGGCGCGATCTCGGAGGCCGACCATGTGAACAGCATCATCGCCGCCGGCCGCGCCGACCTCTGCGCCGTGGCCCGGCCGCACCTGGCCAACCCGGCCTGGACGCTGACCGAAGCCGCCAAGATCGGCTACACGCCCATCGCCTGGCCCAAGCAATATCTGTCGGGCAAGGCGCAGATGGAATCGATCTTCGCGCGCGAAAAAGCCATGGCCGCGGCGCCCGTGGTGAAGGAGCCCGCATGACGGCATTGAACGGTCGGCACGCGGTGGTGACCGGCGCCGCGCAAGGCATCGGTGCGGCCGTTGCGATGGCCTTGGCGGAGCAGGGCGCAAGCCTCACGCTCGTGGGCCGGCGCGTGGCGTTGCTTGAAGCCCTGGCCGCGCGTTTGCCGGCCGGCACCCGGCACGCCGTGGTGGCCATGGACGTGAGCGATGAAGCCGCCGTCACGCGAGGTTTTGAGGCCGCCCGCACGGCGCTCGGCCCGGTGTCCATCCTGGTCAACAACGCCGGACAAGCCGAGAGCGCGCCCTTCGGCAAGACGTCGATGGCCCTGTGGCAACGCATGCTCGACGTCAACCTGACCGGCACCTTCCTGTGCACCCAGGCTGCGCTGCCCGACATGCTGGCCGGTGGTTGGGGCCGCGTGGTCAACATCGCCAGCACGGCGGGCCAGCGCGGATATGCCTACGTGGCCGCCTACGTGGCCGCCAAACACGGCGTGATCGGCCTGACCCGCGCGCTGGCGCTGGAGATGGCCAGGAAGGGCATCACCGTGAACGCGGTCTGCCCGGGCTACACCGAGACCGAGATCCTGCAGGCCAGCATTGCCAACGTGATTGCCAAGACGGGCCGCAGCGAAGCCGATGCCCGCGCCGAATTCGCCAAGTCGAATCCGCAGGGCCGCATCGTGCAGCCGCAAGAGGTGGCCGATGCCGTCTCGTGGCTGTGCAGCGCAGGCGCCGGAGCCATCACGGGGCAGTCGGTGTCGGTGTCGGGTGGGGAGGTGATGTGAAAAAGAACGCCATCAAGAAGCTCGAACTCGGCCCGCTGCTCGACGACGACAGCATGGGCCTGGAGGCTGGCACCTCGTCGGACGACCACCAGTCGATCCGGCTGTGGTTGCGGCTGTTGTCGTGCAGCACCGACATCGAGACCGAAATCAGGAAGCGGCTGCGTGTGCAGTTCGGCATGACGCTGGCGCGTTTCGACTACCTGGCGCAACTGCACCGCCACCCCGAAGGGCTGCGCATGAACATGTTGTCGCGCAACCTGATGGTGACCGGCGGCAATGTCACCGGCCTCACCGACGAACTTGAAAAAGCCGGCTTCGTGGCCCGCACCAGCCAGCAGGACGACCGCCGTTCGTTCGTGGTGGCGCTCACGCCGAAGGGCCGGCGCGCCTTCGAAAAGATCGCGCGCGTGCATGAAGGCTGGGTCGTCGAACTGCTCGGCGGCCTGGGCGAAGCCAACAAGCTGCAGCTGCACGAACTGCTGGGCCAGCTGCGGGTGCAGGTGTCCGGCCAGTTGAACGCGGACACCCCATCGGACAAGGAGACCCCATGAACCAGAACATCGACCCCAGCCTGATGGCCGGCAACCACAAACCCTGCGCCGACTACCAGGCCGAAAACTTTCTGTGGGAAGTGCGCGACCGCGTGGGCATCGTCACGCTGAACCGGCCGGAACGCAAGAACCCGCTGACCTTCGCCTCGTATGCCGAGCTGCGCGACCTGTTCCAGCGGCTGCGCTACGCCGACGACGTGAAGGCCGTTGTGGTGCATGGCGCGGGCGACAACTTCTGCTCCGGCGGCGACGTGCATGAAATCATC
>JAQGMQ010000895.1 GCA_028292305.1 Rhodoferax sp. | reverse complement strand
TGAGCATCTCGGTGTAGAGCTGGAAGCCGATCTCCATCATTTTGCCGCTCTGGTTCACGCCCAGCACCTCGCCCGTGCCGCGGATCTCCAGGTCGTGCATGGCCAGGTAGAAGCCCGAGCCCAATTCCTCCATCTGCTGGATCGCATCGAGCCGCTGGGCCGCGTGTTTGGTCAGGCCTTCGATGTCGGGCACCATCAGGTAGGCATAGGCCTGGTGGTGGCTGCGGCCCACGCGGCCGCGCAGCTGGTGCAGCTGGGCCAGGCCGAACTTGTCGGCCCGGCTCATGACGATGGTGTTGGCCGTGGGCACGTCGATGCCGGTCTCGATGATGGTCGAACACAGCAGCAGGTTGCTGCGCTGGGCGATGAAGTCGCGCATCACCGATTCCAGCTGCCGCTCGGGCATCTGGCCGTGGGCCACGGCGATGCGGGCTTCGGGCAGCAGGGCTTCGAGCTTCTGGCGCCGGTTCTCGATGGTCTCGACCTCGTTGTGCAGAAAATAGACCTGGCCGCCGCGCTTCAATTCGCGCAGCACGGCCTCGCGGATCACGCCGTTGCTCTCGCTGCGCACGAAGGTCTTGATGGCCAGCCGGCGCTGCGGCGCGGTGGCGATCACGCTCAGGTCGCGCAGGCCCTCAAGCGCCATGCCCAGCGTGCGCGGGATCGGTGTGGCCGTGAGCGTGAGCACGTCGACCTCGGCGCGCAGGGCCTTCATGGCCTCCTTGTGGCGCACGCCGAAACGGTGTTCCTCGTCGATGATCAACAGGCCGAGGTTCTTGAAATGTGTGTCCTGGCTCAGCAGCTTGTGGGTGCCGATGACGATGTCCACACTGCCGTCGGCCACGCCTTTCAGGGCCGCGGTGATCTCCTTGCCCGAGCGGAATCGGCTCATCTCGGCGATCTTCACCGGCCACTTGCTGAAGCGGTCCGTCAGGGTCTGGAAATGCTGCTCGGCCAGCAGCGTGGTCGGCGCCAGAAACGCCACCTGCTTGCCGCCGGTGACGGCGATGAAGGCCGCGCGCAAGGCGACCTCGGTCTTGCCGAAACCCACGTCGCCGCAGACCAGCCGGTCCATCGGCCGCGGGCTGATCATGTCCTGGATGACGGCATGGATGGCACCGCGTTGGTCAGCGGTCTCCTCGAAGCCGAAGTCGTTGGCGAAGGTCTCGTAGTCGTTCGGCGAATAACGGAAGGCGTGGCCTTCGCGCAGGGCGCGGCGGGCGTAGATGTTGAGCAGCTCGGCGGCCGAGTCGCGCACCTGTTCGGCGGCGCGGCGCTTGGCCTTTTCCCACTGGCCGCTGCCCAGGCGGTGCAGCGGGGCCTCGTCGGCGCTGACGCCGGTGTAGCGGCTGATCTGCTGCAGCTGGCTCACCGGCACGTAGAGCGTGGCCTTGTCGGCATATTCCAGATGCAAAAACTCCTGCATCGCCGGGGTGCCGTCGGCATTCTTGCCCTGGCCCAGGTCCAGGTTGACCAGGCCGCGGTAACGCCCGATGCCGTGCGCCGAATGCACCACCGGGTCGCCCAGGTTGAGCTCGCTCAGGTCCTTGATCAGCGACTCGACATCGCTGACCTGTTCCTGCTTCTTGCGGCGGCGTGTGGTCGGGCCGGCGGCAAAGAGTTCGGTTTCGGTGATGAACTCGATGCCGGTTTCGGTCCAGCCGAAACCGGTGGTCAGCGCCGCCGTGGCAATGCCGATCTTCTCGTCGCTGGCCTGGAACTCGGTAAGCGAGTCGAAGGCCGGAGGGTTGACCTGGCTGGCGCGCAGGAAGTCGAGCAGGCTCTCGCGGCGGCCATCGCTTTCGGCCAGCATCAGCACCCGGCTCGGGGTCTGCCGCACATGGGCTTTGAGCCGGGCCAGTGGGTCGTCGGCGCCGCGCACCACGGTCATCTCGGGCAGGGTTTCGAACTCGGCGTAGCTGGTGGCCGCGCTGCCGGCATCGGCCTGGCGCAACACCAACTGCGCATGGGCGTTGGCGGCGGTGTAGAACTGTTCGGTGCCCAAGAACAGCGATTCCGGCGGCAGCACCGGGCGTTCCGGGTCGCCCTGCACCAGGCGGTAACGGTCTTTCGTGTCCTGCCAGAAGCGCTGGAACGCCGGCTCCAGATCGCCGTGCAGCACCACGGTGGCGTCCGGCCCCACATAGTCGAACACGGTGGCGGTGGACTCGAAAAACAGCGGCAGGTAGTACTCGATGCCGGCCGTGGCCACGCCGTTGCCCATGTCCTTGTAGATGCGGCTCTTGGTCGGGTCGCCCTCCAGCAGCTCGCGCCAGCGGCTGCGGAATTTGGCTCGGGCATCCTCGTCCATCGGACACTCGCGCCCGGGCAGCAGCCGAACTTCCGGCACCGGGTAGAGGCTGCGCTGGCTGTCGGGGTCGAAGGTGCGGATCGAGTCGATCTCGTCGTCGAACAGGTCGACCCGGTACGGCACCGGCGAGCCCATCGGAAACAGGTCGATCAGGCCGCCGCGCACCGCGTACTCGCCGGGCGACACCACGGAGCTGACGTGCGAGTAGCCGGCCAGGGTCAGCTGCGCCCTGAGTGCCGCTTCGTCGAGGC
>JAQGMQ010000858.1 GCA_028292305.1 Rhodoferax sp. | reverse complement strand
CTATGCGGCGCGGGCGGACGTGCAGTCGGTGTTCCACCTGCATTCGGTGGCGGGCGTGGTGGTGGCCTCGCAACCCGAAGGCCTGCTGCCGTTGTCGCAGAACGCCATGCTGCTCAGGGACCGCATTCGCCACTACCCGTACACGGGTGCCAGGATCGATAGAGACGAGAGCGCACGCATGGCAACCGCGCTTGGCGACGGCACCGTGCTGCTGCTGCGCAACCACGGCACGCTGGTGGTGGGACGCAGCATCGGTGAGGCCTTTGCGTTCGTGGTGCGGGCCGAGAAGGCTTTCGCCATCCAGTTGGCCGCGCAGGCCGCACAGGTGCCGCTGCTGCCCGCCTCGGCCGCGGATGAAGACGAGGCCGCGGCCTTGGGCCTGGGCCTGTACCGGCAAGGTGGCGCGTCGCCGGCCGCCAGTGTGGAATGGGCGGCCCTGCTACGCAAGGCCGTGCGTGACAGCCCGGGCTTCGACCGCTGACGCCGGGGCGGATGCGCCCTGCCCCGCGCCGCCGTAGTGCACCAGCACCTGCACCGCGCGCAGCACCAGCGGCGCCTGCACATGCGGATTGCGCCGCAGCACCCGCAGGCGCAACGGGTTGCTGCCGCGCCGCGCCAGGTGGCCGACCTCGACGTCGAGCCAGCAATCGTTGTAGTTGAGCTGGCGCGACACCGCCGCGTGGGGCAGTTCATGCGCGCCGAAGAACAGCTGCAGCGTGTCCAGCGCGGTCAACTGCTCGACCATCAGGCGCAGGCAGGCGGTGGGTGGGGACGCGGTGTCGAAATCGTCGGCCAGCTCCACATCGAGCACGGCATCACCGCCGACCGCACCACCGTAGACCGCCAGCATCAACGGCAAGGGGCCACCCCGGCCGACCGGGCCGACGAGGTAGTGCTTGTCGCGTCGCGCCAGGGCTGCCGCGTCGCCGATGTCCAGCCAATGCCGGGGTACGAAACCGGCGTCGGTGAACGTGGCGACCAAATGCTGGTTCCACAGGTAATGGCCGTCGGCGCCGGCTTGGGCGTGCAGGGCCGCGTTGGCACGGTAGTGGGCCGGCGTGTAGCAGGCAGGCGTGCCGAACAACACGGTTTCCGAACGCAGCGGCGGCTCGCGAAAACCGCAGAGGTTTTGCGCCACCACCTGGCAATGCCGGCCCGCAGGCGCCGCGCCGGCCAGCGCCACGAAGGCCTCGACCGGCAGGCGGTAGTTGTAGCCGGCCGGGTCACTGACCACCAGGATGTCGATCAGGCCATCGGCGAGCCATGCCGCGATGTCGAGCCCCGCAAGCCGGTTGGCCTCGAGGTCATGCGGTACCCGCACCGACAGCAGCAACCGCCGCCCCGCCCGGGTCGATTTGATGTCGAGCGCCGCACGCACTTCGTGCAGCATGGCCGTGACCAGCGGCGCCTGTTGCAGCGCCGCGCCGGCACGGAACAGGCTGGGCTGGCGGCAGAAGTCGATGTCGAAGCCGTCGAGCGCGTAGGTCTCGATGGCCTCGCGCACCAGCGCCAACGTGTAGGCGCGCACGCCCGGCAACGCGAAGTCGTAGGCGAAGCGCCGGTGCTTCTGCTGGCGCGGGCTCAGGCCGGGGTGCAGGTGCCCCGCGTCGCCCAGCAACCAGTCGGGATGCGCCCTGCGGTGCGGCGAAACATGCGCGTCGTCCAGGCTGTCCAGCGTCGCATCGCTGCCGTCGTTGATGCGCAGCGACACCAGCACCTCCAGACCCATGGCATGTCCCCGGTCGATGACCGCGCTGACCGCGTCCCCAATTCCATCCCCCGCTGCATGCCCGGCTGCATGCCCGGCTACTGCCAGGCTGCGCGCGTTTTCAGCGATGCGCCATTCACCGGCCGTGCGAAAGCGGTCGACCCCTTCGCCCCATACCGGCCCGACCGCGGTGCGGTGCGAATACCAGTCCGACAGCCGGTGCGACGCCGTGCCCTTGAAGGGGTCGGTGCCCAGTTGCCAGTAGACGGTGTTGACCGCCGTGCCGCGCAGCATGTCGAAGCTGGCCGCCAGAAAGCCTTCCAGGCCCAGTGGCGCCTCGCTGCCCGGCGCGCCCAGCGTGCCGCCATCGTTGCAGAAGATGACCCGCGGCCTGGCGGATCGGGCCGCGTCGGGCGCGCCGGCGATGGCCACAGCCCCCATCTCAGAGCCGCGCGGTGACGTCGAAATTCTGGCCCAGGTGGTACTTGCCCACCGTGGCGGCGGTCTTGTCCTGGTTCTCGTGGAGCAACTGGTAGCGCAGGTCGCGCAGGAAGCGCGACAGCACGCTGTCGGCCGCCAGCGCGCTCGAGCCGGCGATCTGCGGCGCGCGGTCGATGACCAGACGCGCCGACTCCATCGCCTGGTACTTGGCGTTCATCGAAAACAGCTCGGCGGCGGCCAGGTCGCCGGCCTGCCAAAGCCAGGCCGCGCGGTAGACCATCCAGCGCGCCGCATCGGTGGCGATGCGCATCTCACCGAGCCGCAGTTGCGCATAGCTGTCGCCGGCCGTGCCCCGCTTCGGCAGGTAGTCGACCAGGAAGTCGAAGATGCCTTCACTGGAGCCGATGTACTGCGCGGCAAAGCTGAGGTGCGCCTTGGCTTGCCACTTGTTGCGGGCCGTCTCACCCGGCTCGCCCAACACGTCGCGGTCGGGCACGAAGACGTTTTCGAGCAGCAGGTCGGGGCTGTAGGCGGCACGCAAACCGTAGGTGTTCCACGAGTCGGCGATGACGCGCAGGCCTTCGGCTTTGGCCGGGACCAGGAAGGTCAGGTGGCCCTCCGGCGCCTTCTGGCCCTTGATGACCGCCGAGATGGTGAACCAGCGCGCCACGTCGCCCAGGGTGGCGTAGTTCTTGTGGCCGTTGAGCAGCCAGCCGCCGTCGACCTTCTCCGCCGTGGTCTGCAGGTTGTACAGCCCACGCGCCGTGCGGCCGGGCTCGCTGGCCGTGCCGTTGACCAGGTGGCCGTGCTTCAGAATGCCGGGCAGGATGCGCGCGCGCTGCTCCGGCGTGCCGACCACGTCGAGCCGGTGGCTCAGGTTGAAGTGGATGTGAATGCTCTGCGCGGTGGAAGGGCAATAACGCGCGGTTTGTTCCACCACCAGCAGCGGCAGCAGCGGGTCGCTGTGCAGCGGTCCGCCGTCCAGGCCGCCACGCTCCGCGGCAATGGTGGCGCCGAACAGGCCGGCCTTGAACAGTTCGTCCAGGTTGTCGGCCGGGGTGCGGCCGGCGGCTTCATGCGCCGCGGCGCGCGGTGCGAAACAGGTTCGGCCCAGTTCACCCACCTGGTCATGGATGGCTTGCTGGCGTTCGGTCAATGCGAAGTTCATGGGGGTCTTTCAGGAAGATCGGAGAGGGGCGTCGGCAGCCTTCGGCCGGCGTGCCGCCGCGCTGGCGGGATGGGCGTGTTGCGGGAGCGGAAGACCCAGGTTGTCGCGCAGCGTGTGCCCGGTGTAGTCCAGGCGAAAGCGCCCGCGCCGCTGCAGTTCGGGCACGACCAGGTCGACGAAATCGTTCAGCGCGTTGGGCAGCGACGGCAGCATCAGGTTGAAGCCATCGGCGCCTTCGCCATCGATCCAGGCTTCGTATTCGTCGGCCACCTGGCTGGCCGTGCCGATGGCGAGCTGGTGTCCCTTGGAGCCGACGAAGCGTTCATAGAACTGGCGCACGGTGAGCTTGTCGCGCGCGGCGGCGTCGATCAGCACCTGCTGCCGGCTCATCTGACCGGTGGCACTGGCCTTGAACGCGGGCATGGGTTCATCGAGCGGCAGGCCGGAGATGTCCACACCCAGGTGTTTCTTGATGACCATCCAGCCGGTTTGCGGGTCGATCAGCGACTGCAGCAGGTCGTACTTTTCCTGGGCCTCTTCACGGGTGCGGCCGATGAAGGTCATGGAGCCCGGCAAGATCTTCACGTGGTCCGGATCGCGGCCGGCGCGGCCCACCCGTTCACGCAGTTCCGAATAGAACTTGCGCGCTTCCGACAACACCGGATGCGCGGTGAAAATCACCTCGGCCTGCGCCGCGGCAAAGGCCCTGCCGTCGTCCGACGATCCAGCCTGGATCAGCACCGGATGCGACTGCGCCGAACGCGGAATGCCGAGCGGGCCGCGCGACGAAAAATATTCACCCTTGAAGTCGGCGAGGTGCAGCTTGGCCGGATCGAAGAAGCGCCCCGAGGCCTTGTCGCGCACAAAGGCGTCTTCGTCCCAGGTGTCCCACAAACGGCGCACCACGTCGACGAATTCATGCGCCTTGCGGTAGCGCAGCGACGGGTCCGCGACCATGCCCACATTGAAGTTGAGCGCTTCCATGTCGTCGAACGAGGTCACCATGTTCCAGCCTGCGCGCCCACCGGTCAACACATCGAGCGAGGCGAATTTGCGGGCCAGATGAAACGGCTCGAAGTAGCTCATCGACGCCGTGCCCACCAGCCCCAGGTGGGACGTGATGCCTGACAGCAGCGCCAGCAGCGTGGTGGGCTCGAGGCGGGTCATGCGTGACGTCCGGCCGAAGCTTTCATCCTCGGGGTAATGCGCGGTCATCTGGTCGCCGAGGAACAGCATGTCGAGCTTGCCGCGTTCGGCGGTACGGGCGATGTCCTTGTAGAACGCGACGTCGCTGCCGCCGCCGGCCGGCACGTCGGGGTGGCGCCAGGCGGCAATGTGGTGGCCGACATCAACCGGAAAGATGCCGATGTGGATCTGCTTTTTGGTGGTCATGGGATGGATCGAAATGCGACGGTCGAACGACGACCGCCGTCGAATAACGGGAGAGGCACCGGCCGGTTGCAGGGGTTCGAAGACACAGCCGGCAGACAAGGCAGGCCGGACTTTAGGACCGATGCCAACGCCTGCCAACGAACCTTCGCAACTATGCATATTCAAAAAACCTACAGCACGGACCAAAC
>JAQGMQ010000848.1 GCA_028292305.1 Rhodoferax sp. | reverse complement strand
GGGCCAGACAGTGCGCATCCCGCTCGACAAATTGCCGCCGCTGCAGCCCAACCAGCTGTTCGAGCTGACGCTCGAGCCAGCCACTGGCTCGCCGATCGACAGGCCGACGGGGCCGATCCAGTTCATCGGCCGGGCGGTCAAGCTGCTCTGATCACGGGCCGACAGCGTGTTGCCTGCGCGCTGACTGCGGCCAGCTGTGGTTTTTCGGATATTTGGTTTGCGCGTCGGCGAAGAGGCTGTTTGTTTGTGTACATTCAAACGGGCATGCAAGATGCTTGCATGTTGCTGACGTAACAAATACCGTGCGTCGCAAAAGCGACGGCGCAGGGTTCAGGCGGCCTGGCTTCATCCACGAAAGAACGAAGGGCGTAAATGGGGATTCGTTTTTCATCCGCGGCGGCGCGCAGCCGCTCGGGGCGCACAGCAGCGCGGCTCGGGCGTGCGCTGCTGTGCGCGTTGCTTTCGTTGACCACCGCTTGCGCCTGGCCAGCGGAACTCTGCCCAAAGCTGGTGGCCACGGGCAACCCCGAATATTCGCCTTACCTGTGGCGCGACGCGGCCGACGAAGCCCACCTGATCGGCGCCAGCGCCAGCCTGATGCAGCTGGTGTCTCAGGAGATCGGCATTCCGATCGAAGTGCGTTACGCCGGCTCGTGGGCGCGGGTACAGGAAGAGGCCAAGCTCGGACGCATCGACCTCATCGCCGGCGCGTTCTTCACCAGCGACCGGCTCGACTACATGGACTATGTATATCCGGCGTTTCGCGAGACGCGGTCGGTGGTCTGGACACGCGAAGGCGCGCCGCTCAAGTACCAGCAGTGGAACGACCTGCGCGGCCTGAACGGCGTGACCGTCATCAACAACAGCTTTGGCGAAGACTTCGACCGCTATGCCAAGAGCAGCCTGAAGATCAACACCGTGCCCAGCCTTGAGCAGGCGCTGAAGATCCTGCAACTGGGCCGGGCCGACTACCTCGTCTATGAAGAAGACCCGGCGCTGGCGTACATCGCCAAGCTGGGCGTGCCGGGGCTGGCGGCGCAGGCCACGTCGATCAGCAACGAACGGCTTTACCTGACGATCTCGCACCGCTCGCCCTGCAACACCCCGGAGGTGCGGGCGGCGCTGGCCAAGGCCATGTACAAGCTCGCGCGGCAGAACGTGATGAAGAAGCTGGTCGACAACGGCGTGCAGTTGTGGCGCGCCAAATGAACACCATGAAGCACTGGGAGCTTTGACCCTGTGAACCCGGGCCCTGGCTGGAAGGAACGCGTGCCGAAGTTATCGCTGCGACAAATCATCACGCTCGGGGTCGCGCTCGGGATCCTGTTGCCGGCACTGGTGCTGGGCAGCCTGGTGCTGCAGGAGCGCCGCACCCGCGAGCTCACGCTGCGCATCGAAGAGCCGATGGCGCAGTATGCGCAGCTGCTCTCCAGTGCGCTGGTCATGCCGGTCTGGAACGTCGACAAGGCCGTGGCCAAGCAGCTCATCGATTCGGTGATGCGCAACCCGGACGTGGTCGAAGTTTCGATCACCGACGAGTTCGGTACCGTGTTCGTGAGCGGCCACGATGAAGCCCGGCGTAAGGGCGAAGTGCTGCGCACGCAGCGCGCCATCGTGATGGACGGGCGGCCCATCGGCATGGTCAGTGTGGCGCTCAGCACCGTCCGCGTCGAAGCCCGGCTCTGGGGTGATTTCGTGCAACTGGCGCTGGCCTTGATGGCGCAGGTGGCCATTTCCTTTTTGCTGGTGTTTCTGCTGGTCGACCGGCGCGTGGTGCGCCCGCTGTACACGCTGCAGCTGGCCACGGCCAAGCTGGCGCGCGGCGAACTCGATCAGCCGCTCGACTGGCACCGCGGCGACGAGATCGGCAGCCTGGCGCATAGCCTGGACCAGATGCGGGCCTCGCTCGGCAGCCTGATCGCCGAGCGCGACACGCGCAACGCCGAGCTGCAACAGGAGCTGCACGACCGGCTGCAGGCCGAGCAGGCGTTGCGCTTCACCGAGGCCAAATTCAAGGCGATCTTCCATGCGTCGCCGCTGGCGATGACGGTGTCGCGCAACACCCCGGGCCACCCGATCGTGGATATCAACAACGCCGGACTTCGCCAGTTCGGCCTGCTGCCGGACGACCTGCTCGGTGCCAGCCACAGCCTGTTGTGGCGCAAGCCGCAGGACCAGGCGAACGTGCTCGAGGTGATCGGTCGCACGGGCCAGATCAAGGGTTACGAGGCCTGGCTGCGGCGCGGCCATGCGCTGCAACTGCACGACCGGGCAATGCCGCAGTCAAACGCAACGGTCCCGTCGGAGCCTGGCTCGGACGCCATCCTCTGCGAAGTCTCGGGCCGCATGATCGACCTGGACCACGAACAGCTGGTGATCCTGGTGCTGGAGGACGTGACCGAACGCAAGCGCGCGGCCGAGATGATCTGGAACCAGGCCAACTTCGACCGGTTGACCGGCCTGCCGAACCGCCACCTGTTCCAGGACCGCCTCGAGCAGGAAATGGCCACGGCCGCACGTGAAGGCCGCACGCTGGCACTGGTGTTCTTCGACCTCGATCTGTTCAAGGAAGTCAACGACACGCTGGGCCATGAAATGGGCGACATGCTGCTGCAGGAGGCCGCGCGCCGCCTGCGCATCGGGGTGCGCCAGAACGACCTGGTGGCCCGGCTCGGCGGCGACGAGTTCACGCTGATTCTGAGCGGCCTGGCCGACATCGGCGACGTGCACCAGATCGTGCAGGAGGCGCTGTTCCGTCTGGCCGAGCCCTTCGTGCTGGGCGGGCAGCAGGTGCACATCTCCACCAGCGCCGGTGTCACCTTCTATCCGCAGGACGCCGACCTGGTGGAGACGCTGCTGAAGAACGCCGACCAAGCCATGTACGCCGCCAAGAGCCAGGGCCGCAACCGCTACAACCTGTTCACGCCGTCCATGCAGGAGGCCGCGCAAAAACGCATGCGCCTCATCAACGACCTGCGTGTGGCCGTGGCCGAAAAGCAGTTCAGCATCCACTACCAGCCCATCGTCGACCTGAAGACGGGGCAGATCCACAAGGCCGAGGCGCTGATACGCTGGAAGCACCCGCAGGACGGCATGGTCAGCCCGGCCGACTTCATCCCCATCGCCGAAGAGACCGGCATGATCGTCGAGATCGGCGACTGGGTGTTTCGCGAGGCGGTGAAGCAGGTGGCGCTGTGGCGGCAGACGCACCATCCACAGTTCCAGGTGAGCGTGAATGTGTCGCCGATGCAGTTCAGGAACGAAGGCATTGCCCAGGCCGCGTGGCTGGCGCACCTGAGCGCCATGGGCGTGCCGGGCCAGGCGGTGCTGGTGGAGATCACCGAAGGCCTGCTGATGGACGCGGGCCACAACGTCAGCGGCCAGCTCGGCGTGTTTCGCCAGGCGGGTATCGGCCTGTCGCTCGACGACTTCGGCACCGGTTATTCGTCGCTGTCGTACCTGAAGAAGTTCGACATCGATTTCCTGAAGATCGACCAGACCTTCGTGCGCAACCTGACCACCGATTCGGACGACATGGCGCTGTGCAACGTGATCATCGTGATGGCCCACACGCTGGGGCTGAAGGTGATCGCCGAGGGGGTGGAGACGCAGGCCCAGTGCGACCTGCTGGCCGCGGCGGGTTGCGATTACGGCCAGGGTTATCTGTTCGCGCGGCCGGCGCCGCCCGAGCAAATGCGGCTCACGCTGGGCGCGATCTCGCCGGCTTCGTCGTCGGTGGAATCAAGCACACCGGCCTTGCCGGCCTGATGTTCTGCCGGTTCACTCTGGTGTGATGTGCAGGTCTCGCACCATCTTGCCGTAGCGCGCTTCTTCCTTCTTCATCAGGTCACCCAATTGCTCGGGTGTGGAGGCCACCACTTCGGCGCCCAACGCGCCCAGGCGTTCCTTCACCTCCGCGGTGTTGAGGATTGCCGCCGTCTCACGCTGCAACTGGTCGATCACGGCCCTGGGTGTGCCGGCGGGCGCGAGCAGCGCACCCCATGACGTGGCGCCGAAACCGGCCAGGCCCGCTTCGGCCACGGTGGGCACATCGGGCAACAGCGACGAACGGGTCGGCCCGGCCACGGCCAGCATCGTCAGCTTGCCGCTCTTGACGTGCGGGCCGACCGAGGCGAGCGCGTCGAACATCAGCTGTGTGCGACCGGCCAGCAGGTCGGTGTGGGCCGCGGTGCTGCCCTTGTAGGGTACGTGCAGCAGGTCGATGCCGGCGGCCTGCTTGAACATCTCGGCAAAGAACTGCGGGTTGCTGCCTGCGCCCGACGAGGCATAGCTGAGTGCGCCGGGCTTGGCCTTGGCCAGCGCAATGAATTCGGCCACCGACTTCACGCCCAGCGTGGTCGGCACCACCATCACCAACTGCACGTTGGCGGTCTGGGTGATGGGCGCGAAGTCCTTGATCGGGTCGAACGGGATGTTCGGAAACAAGGCCTTGTTGACCACGTGTGAGCTGGCGACGAAGGCCAGCGTGTAGCCGTCGGGCGCGGCCTTGGCCACGGCATCGGTGCCGATGATGCCGCTGGCACCAGCGCGGTTTTCCACGGTGACGGGCTGGTTGAACTTGACGGCCATCCGGTCGGCGATGAGCCGCGCCGTGATGTCGGAGGCGCCGCCCACGGTGTAGGGCACGATGATGCGGATCGGCTTCTGCGGCCAGGCCTGGGCGTGTGCCTGGCCAAGCGCCAACGTCATGGCCGCAGCGGCGCACAGAGCGAATTTCTTGAAGAGGGGCGGCATGGGGTCTCCTTCGTTGTTGTGCGGGAAAAGTGTCGGGCTCAGTAGGCGGGCTTGGTCGAGAACCAGCCCGGCCGCGCCGCATCGAGATAAGCGCCGTGGATGGTTTCGGTGCTGTAGCGCGCGAGTTTTTCAAAGTCGGGCAGGGCGCCGAGGCCGGGCTCGGTGGGCACGCTGAAGCTGCCGTCGACGATGCGCGGCGCATCCGTCACCACGTCGTCGGCCAGATACGCGCGTTCGGTGTCGATCGAGATCGACAGGTTGGGAATGCTGGCCGCGAGGTGGATGTAGGCCGACTGCGAAAACCCGAGTTCCCCGCCGCTGTGCAGCCCCACCGGGATGCCCACCGCCTCGCAGATGGCCGCGGCCTTGATGGTCTGCCACAGGCCGCCGATCTCATGCGGGTCGAGCAGGACCACATCGGCCGCCGAGGCCCGCACGATGTTGCCCACGTCGGCCAGCGTGTAGGCCGACTCGTCCAGCGCCACCGGCACCGGTTGCATGCGGCGCAACTCGGCATGGCCTTGCAGGTCGTCCAGCTCCAGCGGCTGCTCGATGTACTGCAGGTCGTAGCCGCGCAGGCGCTCGAGCATGCGGCGCGCCGTGCCGGGGGTCCAGGCACCGTTCACGTCGGCGCGCAGCGGGAGTTCGCCCGTCACCCGTTTCACGGCCTCGACGTTGCCGATGTCGGAGGCGGGGTCCATGCCGATCTTCACCTTGAAGCTGCGGTAACCCGTGTCCTTGAAACGCTGCGCGGCGGTGGTCAACTGCTCGGCGTCGGTGCCGAAGAGGTAGGCCGCCGCTTCCACCTTCTCGCGGAACACGCCGCCCCACAGTGCCGACAGCGGCTGGCCCGAGGCCCGCGCCTGGGCGTCCCACATGGCCATCTCCACCGCCGCCATGGCCATCACCGCCGCGCGTTTGTGGTGGTAGTAGCCGGCGCCGAAGACGTGGCGCGTGAAGCGTTCCACGTCCTGCGCGCGGTGCTGCAGGGCGATGGGGAAGATGGTGTTGACCAGCACCGGCTCGATGAATTCGAGCAGGCAGATGGTTTCGCCGTAACCCTTGCTGCCGTCGGCCAGCGTCAGCTCGACAACGAGGCGTGTGGCGGCAGGGCGTTTGCCCGAACCCCAGTGCAGCGCTTCGTTGAACGGCATGCGGATTTTCCAGTGCCGGCAGGCGGTGATGCGGTGAGGGTCCTGGTCTTTTTGTTTCATTGAATGGAACTTTATGGATTGGGGAGATTGTTTGTGGCGACCTTGATCCCAGTCATTGGGACTTTCCCGGAGGCGGTTTCTGTCCGGGGCGGCGCGGTACTTAGAATGCAGCGATCAAAATCGGCTCACGCCGCGTCGCTTCACATTCCACATCGCATGCCGGAAAACACCCCCATCGCCGACGACGCCCCGCCTGCCGAAACCGGCGCGGCCTCTCCGTCCAACGCCGGCATCGGCGTGTTGGAGAAGGCCATGGCGCTGCTGAATCTGGTGTCCGGGGCGCCGGCCGCGATGACCTTCACCGAGCTGCTGCGCGTGGCCAACCTGCCCAAGGCCACGCTGCACCGCATCCTGGCCACGCTGATGCGTGAAGGCCTCGTTCGTTACGACGCCTACAGCAAGACCTACAAACTCGGCTTTCGCCTGCTGGAGCTGGCCCATGAGGTGTGGAGCGACTTCGACCTGCGCCTGGCCGCGAAGGACGAGATGGTTCGCCTGCGCAACAGCCTGCGCGAAAACGTGCTGCTGGCCGTGCCCGACGGCGCGGGCATCGTGCTGGCCGCCAGCGAAGATGCCGGGCGCGACGCGGGCCTGGCGCCACGGGTCGGCCTGCGCTGGCCGCTGCATGCCACGGCCGCGGGCAAGGCCATCCTGGCCTATCTGGAGCCGGCGCGTCAACGCGAGCTGCTGGCCACGCTGCCGCTCGCGGCCTTCACCGCCCAGACCCTCACGACCCTCGACCCGTTGCGCGCCGAACTCGATCTGGTACGGGCCCGCGGCTACGCCATCGAGATGCGTGAATTCGAGGAAGACAGCGTGGCCCTGGCCGCGCCCGTGTTCGACATCGAAGGCCGGCCGATCGGTGCGGTGAGCATCGCGTCCAGGGCCGACCGCATGGACGAGGCGCGGCTGCACGGCCTGTCGTCCACCGTGATCGGCACGGCGCGCCTGGTGTCGCACAACGCCGGCGGCCAGTTCATGTCGATCACGCCGGGTGACGTGCCGCAGGACACCGGCGCCGCGGATGTCGTCTGCCGCGTCGATGCACGGGCCTTGCTCGGCGAATGCCCGACGTGGTCGCCGCGCGATGGCGTGTTGTACTGGGTCGACATCCTCACGCCGGCGATCCACCGCTACGACCTGCACAGCGGCATCGACACCGAGACCAAGCTCGGCGCGATGGTCAGCCTGGCCATCCCCAAGGCGACGGGCGGCCTGCTGGTGGCCACGCCAAGCGGGCTCGTGACCTATGACGTCGACAGCAAGACCATGGCGCCGCTGTGTCACCCCGAGGCCGACCGGCCCGGCAACCGCTACAACGACGGCAAATGCGACCGGCTGGGCCGGCTCTGGGTCGGCTCGCTGGACATGGGCACGGCGGCCAACCGCGGCAACCTGTTTCGCGTGCATGCCGACGGCAGCTGGAAGAAGATGGACAGCGATTTCACCATCGCCAACGGCCTCGGCTGGAGCCCCGACAACAGCCGCATGTACTTCACCGACACCTTCCGCCGTACGGTGTATGTGTACGACTTCGACCTGCGCGCGGGCAGCATCGCCAACCGGCGCGCACTGATCACGCTGGCCGCCGACGACGGCGTGCCCGACGGGCTGACGGTGGATGAAGAGGGCTGCCTGTGGATTGCCGTGTGGGACGCCTGGCGCATCGCCCGCTACAGCCCCGAAGGCCGCGAGCTTCTGCGCATCCGCATGCCGGTGCCGCGGCCCACCAGCTGCTGCTTCGGCGGCCCGAACCTGGACACCTTGTTCGTCACCAGCGCGTCGGTGCGGCTCAGTGAAGAGGCGCTGGCCGCGGCGCCGCTGTCGGGCTCGCTGTTTTCGATCCGCCTGCCAGGTGTGCGCGGCCTGCCCGATACCTCGTTCGCGGGATAGGCCCGCCCCAACGAAAAAGCGCCTGCCGCACCAGAAGTGCGACAGGCGCCATGGGGTGAGGCGTGGCTCAGCCGGCCTTCACCACGTCCGCTGGCAGATCACGCCCGTGGTACTTCTTGTAGATGGTGTTCAGCTTGCCATTCTTGATGTTGGTCGTGACCCAGCTGTTGATCCACTCCTTCAGCTTGGGTTCGCCCTTGTTCATGGTGATGCCCAGGCCCGAGTCGAGCTGCGAGAACTTCATCTCGTAGTTCTTGCCCGGCGCGCGCTTGTTGACCTCGCCCATGTTCGAGGGCGTGCTCGAGAAGA
The DNA here is from genome assembly GCA_028292305.1 of Rhodoferax sp. GTDB lineage: Bacteria > Pseudomonadota > Gammaproteobacteria > Burkholderiales > Burkholderiaceae_C > Rhodoferax_B. Next base: position 313 of record JAQGMQ010000848.1, on the reverse strand, counting down.
TGTCGACCTGGCCGGTCACCACCGAGGTGATGAGCGTCGCGTCGTCCTCGTAGCGCATGATCTCCGCGCCCTTGGCTTCGCGGGTGGTGAGGGTGTCGTTGGTGGTGGCGCGCGTCAGGCCGATGCGCTTGCCGTTCAGGTCGGCGTAGCTGGCGATCTTCATGTCCTTGGGTGCCGCCACCATGATGGTGATGGCCGAGTAGGGGATCGAGAAGTCCACCACCTTGGCGCGCTCCTCGGTGATCGACAGGCTGGAGATCACGATGTCCGCGCGCTGCGCCTGCAGCGTCGGGATGCGCGCGGCGGTGGTGAT
>JAQGMQ010000838.1 GCA_028292305.1 Rhodoferax sp. | reverse complement strand
CAATCAGCCGAGCGCGCGTGCTGCGTCGGCGCCGCTTTCTGCCTTACCATCTCGGCTTCTGGTCACATTCCGCGACCAACCCAGGAGGACCCATGGCAAAAGGCGAACAACACAGCAACAAGATGGCGAAGAAGCCGAAGAAGGACACTTCGCCTCCAAAGGACGCGGCCCTGTCGGACCGTCCGAAGCCGCCTGTCACCGCGGTGATGCCGCGTGGCAAGCTGAAGACCAAGTAAGCGCTTGCGCGCACGGCCGCCGCGCCCCATGCGGTGGCCGGCGCCCCCCGCCGCGCACCCCCCAGCCGGCGTCTCGCGCCGCGCTTGAAAAAATACCAGGAGACAAGACATGCCCCATCGGCCCATCCCTTTTCAGCAGGCATCGGCCACGCGCCGCGAGTGGCTTGCGCGCAGTGCCGGCCTGGGCCTGTTGTCGCTTGGCGGCCTGCCTTTGGCATCGCATGCCCAGTCGGCCTGGCCCAGCAAGCCGATCCGGCTGGTGGTGCCGTTCGCACCCGGCGGCAGCTCTGAAATCGTGGCACGCGCCGTGGCCGGAGAGATGGGCAAGACGCTGGGCCAGAACGTGTTCGTGGACAACAAGCCCGGCGCGGCCGGCAACATCGCCATGCAGGAGGTGGCCAACTCCACCGACGAACACACCATCATCCTCGGCCACATCGGCACCCTGGCGGTGAACCCCTACATCTTCGCCAAGGTGCCCTACGACGCCGAGCGCGACTTCGCACCGATCACGCTGGTCTCGAAGGTGCCGAGCCTGTACGTGGTGCACCCGGATCTGCCGGTGAAGAACTTGAAGGAATTCGTCGCCTATGCCAAGAGCAAGCCGGGCCAGTTGAATTACGGCTCGGCCGGCAATGGCAGCGCCGGGCACCTGGCCTTCGAATACTTGAAGATGGCCAGCGACATCTTCATGGTCCACGTGCCGTACCGCGGCACCGGGCCGATGTTGACCGACCTGCTCTCGGGCCGGCTGCAGGCGGCCTCGGTGGGCGCGCCGGCGCTGCTGCAGTTCATCAAGGCCGGCAAGCTGCGCTGCATCGCCACCGGCACCACCACGCGTTTGCCGCAGCTGCCCGACGTGCCCACCGTGGCCGAACAGGGCTACAAGGGCTTCGAGATGACGCAGTGGTACGGCCTGCTGGCACCCAGCAAATGGCCGAAGGAGCACCTGGCCAAACTCGAAGCCGAAGCCATCAAGGCCACACGCAGCACCGTGGTACGCGACAAGCTGGCGCAGGACACGGCGCTGTCGGTGGGCGACACCGCGGTCGAATTCGGCGCCTTCATCAGGTCGGAACAGGCGCGCTGGAAACCGGTGATCGCGCGGGCGCAGATCAAACCGGAAGGCGTCTGACGCGCAACCTGGCTGTTGCTCCCGCCCCTTCCGGGCCGGGGCCGGGGCGGGGCCCGGACGTTGACGACGTCGACCGCCGTGCGCCCATCCCAGCCTTGCCCCTAGAGCGGAAGGAGCAAGGCAGAAGCCGGTGGCACCACCGCGCAGGCCCGAGAGGTGCCAAGAGGTACCAAGAGGTACGCGCGACTTGCCCACACCGCCGTCCCCACATTAGAGCGCCCAACCTAGGGAAAACCCTTAAAATCGCCCGATAGCCCCTTCGGAATCTGCCATGCATTCAGCCATCTTCTCCAGCGTCACCAACGACCTCATCGCCAGTTATGCGCTCACGGTCAAGAACCTGATCCAGGCCTACCAGGCGGGCGCAGAGCGCATGGTGGATCTGGTGGAAGAACGGGTGGCCACCGTGCTCGACCAGATGCCTGCGCCGCTGGCGGCCGATGCCCAGCGGCAGGCCAAGCTGGCCCAGGCCGTGGTGGGCAGCGTCTGCCACCGCAGTTTGGCCATCGGCACCGGTGGCGCCGGGGCTGTGGTCGACAAAATGGTCGCGCTGGTGCACCAGGGTGTGCAACAGGCAGCGGCGAATGCGGCGCGGTTTGACGAAACGGCGGTCGTGCGTGCGTTTGCGCCGCTGGCCCGGGCAGCGGCACCGGCCGCCGAAGCCGCGGCCCTGCTGGCGGCACGGGTCGAGGCGCTGTCGGGTGAATGGGCGCAGACGATGGCAGGCGTTGCCTCGGCGAAATCGGCGCCTTCCGTCAAACGCGCGTCGGCCTTTGCCAAGGCGCGAGCCAAACGCGCCGCCTGACCGCAGCGCGCCATCGCTTCAAGGCGGCGGTGCTGCGACAGTCAGACCAGCGCCTGCGCCGAGTCGTACTGCGGCTGGTCGAACTGGCTCAGTCTTTCTGAGGCCAGCAGATCGTCGAGCGCCATCGCCCGCGCGAAAAAATAACCCTGCCCGCGGGTGATGCCCAGGCCCAGCAAGGTGTCGACCTGCACTTGCGTCTCCACCCCTTCGGCCACCAGCGTCGCGCTGTAGCGCCTGGCGCTTTCATAAGCCAGCGACACGGCGGCCTGCATGCGCGGCTGGTCCAGGCGCGCCACCATGCTGTAGTCGATCTTGACTTCGTTGAACGGAAACTTGGCCAACATCGACAGCGCCGAATACCCGGTGCCGAAATCGTCGAGCGACAGGCGCACCCCGGCCGCGTGCAGCGCAAACAGGCTTTCCGAAACGGTTTCGATGTCGGGCACCGGGCTCGTTTCGGTAATCTCCACGGCCAGCATGCGGCACGGCGTGCCGGTCGCGCGCAGCAGCGCCAGCAGCCGCAGGCCGAAGCCGGGCACCGTGACCGAGGCCGCCGACACGTTCACCGCCAGCGGCAGCGGCCGGCCGGCGCGCAGGCCACGGTCGATGGCGCGCACCACCGTCTCGATGGTGCACCACTCGAA
>JAQGMQ010000835.1 GCA_028292305.1 Rhodoferax sp. | reverse complement strand
GCACGTGTTGCCCAACAGCATGACACCGGTGGTCACCTTCCTGCCGTTTCGCAAGAGCGCGGCGATCCTGGCTCAGACCTCCCACGACTTCCTCGGCCTGGGCGTGCCGCCGGGCACGCCGTCGCTCGGCGAATTGCTGTCGCAGGGCAAGAACAACATCGATGCCTGGTGGATCTCGCTGTCCACCTTCGGCGTGCTGGTGGTGACCTTGCTGTTGCTGACCTTCATGGGCGACGCGTTGCGCGACGCGCTTGACCCGCGCAAGGCGGACCAGGTGCCGAATGTGCCGCGCAAGGCAGGCACAGCCACCGCGGTGCCTGCCACCGCCGCCGTGGCCGCCGAGGTGGTGCGATGACGGCCGAAGCCATTGCCCGCGCCCACAGCGCCAGTGGTCCGCTGCTCGACGTGCACGACCTGCGCATCGCCTTCGGCGGGCAGGAGGTGGTGCATGGCATCAACCTGCAGATTGCAGCCGGCGAAAAACTGGCGCTGGTGGGCGAGTCGGGCTCGGGCAAGACCATTACCGCGCTGAGCCTCTTGCGCCTGGTACAGAACGCCGAAGTCACCGGCCAGGCGCTGTTCCAGGGCGCGGCCGGCCTGGTCGATCTGTGCGGGCTCGACGAGCGCACGTTGCGCGGCATCCGCGGGCAGGACATTGCGATGATTTTCCAGGAGCCGATGACGGCGCTGAACCCGCTGTTCACGGTGGGCGACCAGATCGCTGAAGTACTGGAGCTGAAGCAGGGCCTGTCGGTGGCGGATGCGATGCGCGAGGCCGTCAAGCTGCTGGCCGACACCGGCATCCCCGAGCCGGCGCGGCGGGCGCGGTCTTATCCGCACCAGCTCTCGGGTGGGCAGCGGCAACGCGCCATGATCGCCATGGCGCTGGCCTGCAAGCCGCGGCTGTTGCTGGCCGACGAGCCGACCACCGCGCTCGACGTGACGCTGCGCGGGCAAATACTTCAGCTGCTCGCCGACCTGCAGAAAAAGAACGGCATGGCCGTCCTGCTGATCACCCACGACCTGAACCTGGTGCGCAAGTTCGCCGACCGCGTGGCGGTGATGGAGGCCGGCCACATCGTCGAACACGGGCCGGTGGCCAGGGTGTTTGCGGACCCGCAACACCCTTACACCAAAAAGCTCATCCACAGCCGCCCGGTGCGCGATGTCGCGCCCGCGGTGCACGACCGCCAGATGGCGCCGGTGATGCAGGCCAAGAACATCCGCGTGAGCTACGCCGTGCCCAAGCCGGGCATCGAAGGCTGGTTCAAGAAGGGCGAATTTGTTGCCGTGCAGGACGCCAGCTTTTCGATCCGCCCGGGCCAGACGATGGGCGTGGTGGGTGAGTCGGGTTCCGGCAAATCCACGCTGGCGCTGGCCACGCTCGGCCTCGTGCCCTACAGCGGCGGGCTGACGCTGGCCGGGTCGGGCTGGAGCCGCGATGCCGCCGCCAACAAGGCCTTGCGCTCGGCGGTGCAGGTGGTTTTTCAAGACCCGTTTTCCTCGCTGTCGCCGCGCATGACGGTCGAAGAAATCGTGGGTGAGGGGTTGTGGGTGCATGCGCCGCACCTGAGCCCCGCCACCCGGCGCCTGCAGGTGTTGGAAGCGTTGTCCGACGTGGGCATGGGCGAGGCCCAGTTTCCCGGCTTGTTGCAACGTTATCCGCATGAATTTTCGGGCGGCCAGCGGCAGCGGCTGGCCATCGCGCGGGCACTCATCGTCGGCCCCGAGTTGCTGGTGCTCGACGAGCCCACCAGCGCACTGGACGTGACGATTCAGAAACAGGTCCTGCATCTGCTACAAAAACTGCAGCGCGAACGCGGCCTGGCGTATCTGCTGATCACCCATGACATGGATGTGATCCGGGCCATGGCGCACCAGGTGATCGTGATGAAGGACGGCGAGATTGTCGAATACGGTCCGGTGCAGCAGGTGCTGGAATCGCCGCAGCACAGTTACACGCAGATCCTGGTTGCGGCCACGGCGTAGGCAGATTCCACCGGCGCCCTGCAGTCGGTAAAGCCATCTCGCCGGCCGCAGGTGAATGGCGACATCCCGCAAGCCGTTCACGGCAGAAGTTGTTGGTGTATGCGCGCAATATTGTGCCTTTTGCGCTACAATGCGGGCTCACGACCAAACGGGCGGGTAACTACCGGCCCGTTTTTTTTGGTCGATTGTTTTTTAAGCTCTTGAAAACCAAGGTTTTCGGGGCCAATTTTGCACTCCAAACAGAACACGTGGCGCTACAGGACATCGTTGAAAAAACCGTGACCGGATTCGGTTATGACCTCGTGGAGATCGAACGCTCCGCCGGGGGCTTGTTGCGCGTCACCATCGACCTTCCCTGGGTGCCGGGAGTCGAACAGTTCATCAATGTCGAAGATTGCGAAAAGGTCACTCGCCAGCTGCAGTTCGTGCTGGAAGTGGACGGTATCGAATACAAGCGGCTCGAGGTGTCCTCGCCCGGTATCGACCGGCCGCTCAGGCACGAGCGGGATTTTGAACGTTTCGAAGGTTCGGTGATCGACATCACGCTGAAGGCCCCCATGGGTGCCGCGGCCGATGGGCAGGTCAACGCCAACCGCAAGAAGTTTCGCGGCACGCTGGAGCGTGTGGCGCCGGTGGTTGTGCCTGGTGCGGAAGCCAAGGCCTCTGAAGCCCAGGCGCCCGCGGGTTGGCAGATCGTCTGGAGCGACGCGCCGCCAGTCAAGCCCGGTCAGAAGGTGAGCAAGAAAAGGGCGCCCGCACCGCTGTCGGCGCTTGGCTTCAAGTTGGACGAATTGCGCGATGCACGGCTGGCGCCGATCGTGAGTTTCAAAGGCCGCGGCACCAAAGACGATGGTGGCGCGGAGAGCTGATATCCGCTTCCGAGCAGTGTTCGCACGCTGCCTGGCGGATTGATTTTTTGATTTGAGTGTTCAGGAGATTCGTGACATGAATCGCGAAATGTTGATGTTGGTCGATGCCATCTCGCGTGAGAAAAACGTGGAGCGTGACGTCGTTTTCGGCGCCGTCGAGGCAGCCCTGGCGCAAGCCACCAAGAAGCTCTACCAGGGCGAGGTGGACATCCGCGTCGCGGTGGACCGCGACAGCGGCAATTACGAAACTTTCCGCCGCTGGCTGGTGGTGCCGGATGCCGCCGGTCTGCAGAATCCTGAAGCCGAAGAACTCGTCTCCGACGTGCGCGACGACATCGCCGACATCGAGGAAGGCGACTTCATCGAGAAGCCGGTCGAGTCCGTGCCCATCGGCCGCATCGGCGCCATGGCCGCCAAGCAGGTCATCCTGCAGAAGATCCGCGACGCCGAGCGCGAAATGCTGCTCAACGACTTCATGTCGCGTGGCGACAAGATCTTCGTGGGCACCGTGAAGCGCATGGACAAGGGCGACATCATTGTCGAGAGCGGCCGTGTCGAAGGCCGCCTGCGCCGCAGCGAAATGATTCCCAAGGAAAACCTGCGCACCGGCGACCGCGTGCGGGCCATGATCATGGAGGTCGACCTGACCCTGCGCGGTGCGCCGATCATCCTGTCGCGCAGCGCCCCTGAATACATGATCGAGCTGTTCCGCCAGGAAGTGCCCGAGATCGAACAAGGTCTGCTCGAGATCAAGACCTGTGCCCGCGACCCTGGCTCACGCGCCAAGATCGCCGTGCTGTCGCACGACAAGCGTGTCGACCCGATCGGCACCTGTGTCGGTGTGCGCGGCACGCGGGTCAACGGCGTCACCAACGAACTCGCTGGCGAACGTGTCGACATCGTGCTGTGGAGCGAAGACCCGGCGCAGTTCGTCATCGGCGCGCTGGCACCGGCCAACGTGTCGTCCATCGTCGTCGACGAAGAGCGCCACGCGATGGACGTGGTGGTGGACGAGGAAAACCTCGCCATCGCCATCGGTCGCGGCGGGCAGAACGTGCGCCTGGCGTCGGAGCTCACCGGCTGGAAGATCAACATCATGGACGCCGCCGAATCGGCGCAGAAGCAGGCCACCGAGACCGACTCGAGCCGCAAGCTGTTCATGGAAAAGCTCGACGTGGACGAAGAGATCGCCGACATCCTGATCCAGGAAGGCTTCACCAGCCTGGAAGAAGTGGCCTATGTGCCGCTGCAGGAAATGCTGGAAATCGAAAGCTTCGACGAAGACACGGTCAACGAACTCCGGGCTCGCGCCAAGGATGTGCTGCTGACCATGGAGATCGCCAAGGAAGAGCGCGCCGAAGCGGTGTCGCAGGACCTGCGCGACCTCGAGGGCCTCACACCCGAAATTATCGCCATGCTGAATACGGCTGGCGTGCACACCCGCGATGACCTGGCCGATCTGGCTGGCGACGAGCTCACTGAAATCACCAGCCTGTCCGCGGACGAGGCAACGACGTTGATCATGAAGGCGCGCGAACATTGGTTTGCCAATGATGCCGCTTCTCAAGAGTAACGGTCATGAAAGGTCACACAACACATGTCCAATTCCACCGTCGCCGAGTTTGCTGCTGAACTCAAGAAATCAGCAGACACCTTGCTTGAACAACTCAAAGGGGCGGGCGTCGCCAAGAGCACGTCATCCGACGTTCTGAGCGAGTCCGACAAGCAGAAACTGCTGGGCTATCTGCAGGCCAGCCACGGCACCGCAAGCGCCGAACGCAAGAAGATCACGCTGGTGAAGAAGTCCACGACCGAAATCAAACAGGCCGACGCCACCGGCCGCGCCCGCACCATCCAGGTGGAAGTGCGCAAGAAGCGCACCTTCATCAAGCGCGATGACGAGCAGGGTTCGTCCGACGTGCTGGCCCCCGAAGCCGAAGTGGTCGAAATGGCCGATACGGCTGAAGCGCCCAGCGGTCCGAGTGCCGAAGATCTGGAGTTGTCCCGTCGCGAAGAAGAAGCCCGCCGCCAGGCTGAGCTGATCCGCCGCCAGGAAGAGGAGCTCGTCGAAAAACGCCGCCAGCGCGAAGAGCAGGAAACGCGCGAGCAAGCCGTCGCCGAGAGCGCTGCCGCCGAACGTGCCGCCGCCTATGCCGCGCAGACGCAAAAGGCCCAGGCCCAGCAATCGGCTTCTGTTGCCAAGGAATCGGCCGACCAGGCCGCCGCGCGCGAAGCCGCTGTCAAGGCCCAGGCCGACGAACGTGAAAAAGCCGCAGTGCAGTCCAAGGCGCGTGCCGACGAGGAAGCCGCGCGTGCGGTCGACCTCGGCGACCGTCGCCGCAAGGCCGAGGCCGAAGCCGCCGCCATCCGTCTGATGATGGCCACGCCCAAGAAGGTGCTGGTCGCCAAGAAGCCGGAAGAAGTCAAGCCCGTCGCCAAACCTGTCGTGGCCGATGCCAAGGCGGGCATGAAGGGCACGCTGCACAAGCCGGCGGCTGGCACCACCGTGGCCCGTCCGGCCGTGGCCGGCGCCACCACCGCGCCCGGCGGCAACAAGGAAGTCAAGTCCGCCAAGCTGTCCAGCAGCTGGGCCGATCCAGCCAAGAAGAAGCCGCTGCCCACCCGTGGCGACACCGGTGCCGGCGCTGGCCGTGGCAACTGGCGCGGAGGCCCGCGTGGCCGCCGTGGCAACAACAACGACCACCGTGAAGACCAGTCGCAACAGGCGCCGGTCGAGAACCGCGTCATCGAAGTGCACGTACCCGAAACCATCACCGTGGCCGAACTGGC
>JAQGMQ010000833.1 GCA_028292305.1 Rhodoferax sp. | reverse complement strand
CTGAGGATTGGGCGGATAGACGCGGGGATCGATGTGCTGGCCATAATAGCTCCACGGCCAGCCGTAAAAGCCGCCATCCTTGACCGAGGTCATGTAGTCGGGCACGAGGTCGCTGCCGATCTCGTCGCGTTCGTTCACCACCGTCCAAAGCGCAGGGGCGGTACCGCCCGCGCCCGAGGCCCAGGCCATGCCGTTCGGATTCCGCAGACCCGAGGCGAACACGCGGTGCGCGCCGGTCTGTGTGTCGACCTCCCAGATCGCGGCGCGGCCGGCTTCGGCCTCGATGCCGCGTTCACCGACGTTGCTGTTCGAGCCCACGCTCACATAGAGCTTGCTGCCGTCGGGGCTGGCCAGCACGTTCTTGGTCCAGTGGTGGTTGATGGTGCCGCCGGGCAAGGCCACCAGTTGCGTGCCGGCCGCGGTGATGCTTTTGTCGCCCGCGGTGTAGGGGAACTTCACCACCGCATCGGTGTTGGCGATGTAGAGGTTGTTGCCCACCAGCGCCATGCCGAACGGAGAATGGAGCCCCGAAAGGAACACGCTGCGTTCGTCGGCCACGCCGTCGCCGTTGGTGTCGCGCAGCAGGGTGATGCGGTTGGCGCTGGGCGTGCCGGCACCGGCGCGGGCCATCACCTTTTTCATGACCCAGCCCTTGATGCCGCCGGTGTCGTCGGGCTTGGGCGGGGCGTTGCTTTCGGCCACCAGCACGTCGCCGTTGGGCAGCGTCATGATCCAGCGCGGATGGTCGAGCCCGGTGGCGAAGGCGTTGACCTTGGTGCCGGCCACGGCCTTGGGCGCACCGCCTGCAGGCCAGCCCTGTGCCGGGGCGATGTTCATCGTGGGCAGCAGCGTCGGGTTGGGTGCGGGCAAGGTGGGCTTGGCGCCGGTGCCGTCCAGCACGGTGAGCTTGGCCGTTTCGCCGCAGGCCGTGACGGCCAGGGCCACCAGCGCAATGGTCGTCAGGCGGGGTGCAAACATGGGTGCTCCTTCAGGTTCGTCTCGTTGTGTTGTCAACAGCTTAAGACAAGCGGCGGGCGGCGCCCCGTTCAACCCGGCGCGGAACGCTGTAGGCGCACATCGCCAAGCGGCGCGGCGCGTGGGGCACTGCTCAGCCGATGTCGACGACGATCTTGCCGGCCGCGGTGCCGGCGGTGATGGCCGCGTGGGCTTCGGCCACGGTGGCCAACGTGAAGTGGCGCGGGTCGACCGTGGGCGCGAGGTGGCCCGCTTCCACCAGCGCAGCCGCCTGCCGCAGGATCTCGCCATGCTGCGCGCGGCCCGCGCCGGTCAACATCGGCAGCAGCGTGAACACCCCCGAATACGTGGCCGCCCGGAACGACAGCGGGCCGAGCGCGTGGCTGCCCCAGCCGAGGCAACTGACCACATGGCCGAAGCGGCGCACCGCGGCAAAGGAAGCGTCGAGCGTGGCGCCGCCGACGGTGTCGTAGACCAGGTCGAAACCCAGGCCCGCCGTGTGTTCGGCCACGTAGGCGTCGACGCTGCTGGCCCGGTAGTCGATGGGTGTCGCGCCGAGCCGGCGGATTGCCGCTGCGTTGGCGGCCGAGCCGGTGGCGAACACTTCGGCACCGAAGGCGCGTGCGATCTGGATCGCCACATGGCCCACGCCGCCCGCACCGCCGTGCACCAGCACCTTCTGGCCGGCACGCACGTTGGCGCGGTCCACCAGGCCTTCCCAGGCGGTGATGAGCACCAGCGGCAGCGCCGCGGCTTCGCGCAGGCCCAGGTTGCGCGGCTTGTGCGCCAGCAGATCGGCATCGACCGCGGCGTATTCGGCCAGCGTGCCCGGCAGCCCGCCCACGCCACCGGCCAGGCCGTACACCACATCACCCGGCCGGAAAGCCATGACGCCGGCGCCAACCGCTTCCACCGTGCCCGCCAAATCCAGCCCGAGCACGGCCGGCAATGGCTGGCGGGCGTGGGCGGCCTGGCCGGCGTGGATCTTGGTGTCGAGCGGGTTCACGCCGCTGGCCGCAATGCGGACCAGCACCTGGCCCGCAGTTGGCTCGGGGCGCGGCAAGGCGACGACGCGAAAAGGCGCGCCGGGCGCGTCGGCCAGGGCCGCGTGCATGGTGAGCTGAGCAGTCATTCGAGTCTTTCGGTTGGTTGGTGAAAGAATTCTGGTTGATATGAAGTTGTTTGAAAATCAACAAGGTTGCACGGCGTGCATTCATAATTGAATCACCATCAGCCGGGAGTCGAACGTGGAATGGAGTGACCTGCGCGTGTTCCTGGCCATCGCCCGTGAAGGCACTTTGCGGGGCGCGGCGCGCCAACTTGGCCAAAGCCAACCGACCATGGGCCGCCGCCTGCGCGCGCTCGAACAATCCACCGGCCAGACGCTGTTCCAGCGTACCGGCGAAGGCTTCGTGCTGACCGACGAAGGCGCGGCCATCCTGCCGCATGCCGAACGCATGGAAGACGAAGCGCTCGGCCTGCAGCGCCGCCTGGCCGGACAGGACGAGCAGCTCGAAGGCCTGCTGCGGCTGTCGTCCTCGGACTGGTTCGGCACCCACCTGCTGGCGCCGGTGCTGGCCGAATTCGCGCAACTGCAGCCACGCGTGGCCGTGGAGCTGCTGACCAGCGCCGCCCATTTCAGCCTGCCCCGGCGCGAGGCCGACCTGGTGTTCCGCATCCGCCCGTTCGACGAACCCGAAGTGGTGTCGCGCAAGCTGATGCACATCGACTACGGCGTGTATTTGAAAGCCGGCTTGCCACCGCCCCTGCCTGGCGACGGCGCGGGTACGCCATTGGTGACGATGGACACCGCCTTCAGCGGCATGCCCGATGCGGTCTGGCTACAGAAGATGTTGCCCCGGGCGTTCGTGGTGTCGCGCAGCAACAACCGCGATGTGCAGGCGCGGCTGTGT
>JAQGMQ010000823.1 GCA_028292305.1 Rhodoferax sp. | reverse complement strand
TTGAGCGCCTCCACCACTTCCTCGAACTCGGGCACGAACTGGCCCGGGTTCGACCAGCCCAGATCGCCGCCTTCCTTGGCGCTGCCGTCCTGCGAATTTTCACGGGCCAGGGTGGCGAAGTCGGCTTGACCGGCCTCCACGCGCTTCTTGAAATCGAGCAGTTTGTCACGCGCGGCGGCTTCACCCAGCTGGGCGCTGGGCCGCAGCAAGATGTGGCGCGCGTGGTTCTGCGGCACCGCCAGCGGCACGCCGCCTTCACGTTTGTCGATCAGCTTCAGGATGTGAAAGCCCGCGGCCGAACGCAGCAGCGGGCTGAGGCCGCCCACCGGCACGTCGCGCACGGCGTCGGCAAACAGCTGCGGATAACGCTCGGCGTTGCGCATGCCCAGCACACCGCCGCCATTCTTGTCGGGGCCGTCCGAGTACTGGCGCACCAGCGTCGCGAAATCCTCGCCCGCCTTGGCGCGGTTCAACACGCCCTGGGCCTTGGCCTGCAACTCGGCCACGCGTTCAGGCGTGGCGTTTTCAGGCACGGCCACCAGCACCATGCCGAGATTGATTTCCTGCACCATGGCGGCACCGCCGGCTTGCTGTTCGCGCTGGTAGGCGTCGACTTCCTGGTCGCTGATCTTGACCTTGCCATCGACCTCGCGTTCGCGCAGGCGGGTCGTGATCAGCTGGTTGCGCAGCTCTTCGCGGAACTGCGACAGCGCCAAGCCGTCCTTGGCCAGACGCCGACGCAGCTCGGGCACGTCGATCTGGTTCTGCCGCGCCACGTTCTGCTCGGCGAGGTCGACCGCCGTGTCTTCCACCTTGATGCCGGTCTCGCGCGCCGCCTGCAGTTGCGCCTTCTCGAGAATCAGCCGCTCGAGCACCTGCCGGCCCAACTCGGCTTCGCTGGGCATGGCGCTGCCTTGCTGGGCCATCTGCTGGGCGATGCGGGCCACGCGGGCGCGCACCTCGTTGTTGGTGATCGGCTCGGAATTCACCACGGCCACGATGAAGTCCGCCTGGCGCGGACCCTGCGGCCGTGCCATCCCCGGTACCAGCGAGATCCCCGACTGCGGTGCTGCGCGCAGCCCCTGCGCCTGCACCGGCCAGGCCGCCAAGGTGGCCAGCGCGGCCAGGGTCAATGCAAAAATTCGATTGGTCATGTCTTCTGATCGGTCTAGTCGTATTGCCCGAAGCGGCTCGGGGTGGTGATGGTTTCGCGCAGGTATTGGTAGCGCGGGATATTTTCTTTGAGGGTCTTGAGCGGGCTCGATCCGAGGCGGGTGAAGCCGACGAATTCAAGCTGGAAAAGAATCTTCGACGTGGCCGACGAGTTGCTGCGCTGCAGCCGCTCGAGCACGATACGGCCGAGCCAGCAGCCGGCATCGTACTCAAAGCCGAGGATCGAATCGACCAGCTTCTTGTCCTGCATGCTGTAGTTGAGCCGGCCCACGCTGTACCAGCGGCCTTCGCCCTGGCCGGCGCCGGCGCCGAGGTCCTGGCCCTTGTCGCCCCACAGGTCGTTGATGGGCCACTGCCAGCCCACGTCGATCTGCTCGCTCAGGTCGCGCTGGTAGCGGTAGGCGGCGCTGATCACGCGGTAGTTGCCCGGGCTCCAGCGGCCGCCGATGGAGGCGCGCTCCGAGCGGCTGGTCTTGGGGTTGTACTGCACGGTGGAATCGAAGTTCCAGCGCGGGTCCCAGTTGATGGTGGCGCCGGCCAGGAAGTCGCTGAGCCGGTCGGACACGACGGGCTGGCCCGGCAGCACGACGCGCTGGTCCTTGAAGCGCAGCCGCTGGGCAACGCCGAAGCTGGCCAGCTCGGCGCCGGTGTCCGGCTCGAAGAGGCGGGTGGTCACGCCCAGCGTCAGCAGGTTGTTGTCGGCGATGCGGTCGTTGCCCGAGAACGAATTTTCGGTGTAGATCGTCGCCAGGTTGAAGTCGTTCGATGCCGAGTCGTAGTTCGGCAGCGCGCTCTGGTTGCGGTAGGGCGTGTTCACGTAGAACGCGCGGGGCTCGAGCGTCTGGCGCAGGTTGCGGCCGAACAGGCTCGCGTCGCGTTCGAAGATCAGGCCGCTGTCCAGGCTGAAGGTCGGCACCGTGCGGTTGGCGGTGAGGGCGCCGTTGGCGGCCAGCGGCGCGTCGAACTCGTAGTTGGTCGTGTTCAGCAGCACCTTCGGCGTGACGAACCAGCCCGGACGGATCCACGGCCGGCTGATCTGGCCCAGCGCGTAGCTGCGCTTGGCGTTGGGTTGCAGCGTCAGCGTGCGGTCGGCCTCGAACTGGGTGTAGTCGCCGTCGATGGAAAAGTCGAAGCCGCCGACGTTGTAGCGCGCGTAGCGGGCCGTGATCTGCGGCAGGCGGTCGTAAGGCGGCACGATGGGTGCCGTGACGTCCTGCAGCGTCTGCCATTTGAGTGCACGGATGCTGGTCGAGAAATTGTCCTTGCCCCACGACAGCGACGCATCGCTGGTCAGGAGCCGCTGCGTGAGCGACGTGCCTTCGCGGCCGAAATCGCTCCAGTAGTTGTCGTCGCTGACGCGGTTCAAGTTCAGGTTCAGGCCGAGTGCGCCGACCGAAGGCAGACCGGTCTCGATCGAACCCGAGTGCAGCAACGAATAGCTCCAGCGGTCACGGTCGCGCAGCGAGTCGTTGGGCATGTAGTCGGCGCGCACCTGCCCGCGGTACGAAGGCTCGAGGTAGCG
>JAQGMQ010000814.1 GCA_028292305.1 Rhodoferax sp. | reverse complement strand
GATGCAAGCCAATTGGCCAGCCTGCGCGGCGGCAGCCAGAACGTGCACAACGACATGAGCCTGTCGGGCACCACGGCCGACAATTCGGCCTACCAGGTCAGCACCGGCAGCAACGCCATCAGCGCGGGATCGTTCGCCAACATGGCCGGCATCCCGGTGGTGATCCAGAACACCGGCGCCAACGTGCTGATCCAGAACGCGGTGATCCTGCACCTGCAGATGAACTGAGGCCAACGCCATGCGCCGCCCGCCCCCGCCTGCCCCATGGCCCTTGCTGGCGCTGTGCACTGCCTTGCTGATCGCCGCGCAACCGCTGCCGGCCCACGGGCAGGGCGCGCACCTGGCCGGGTTCGGCGGCGACTTCAGCGTGCCGGTGACCAGCATGCGCCAGGCGCGCCAGGCCACCACGCTGCTGCAGCAATACGACTTCAGCTGCGGCTCGGCCGCGGTGGCCACGCTGCTCACCCACCACTACCGCTATCCGATCACAGAACAGCGGGTCTTCGAAGACATGTTCGCCCATGGCGACCAGCAGAAGATCCGGCGCGAAGGCTTTTCGCTGCTCGACATGAAACGCGTGCTGGCCCTGCACGGCTTCCAGGCCGATGGCTTCGAGCAGCCGCTCGAGAAACTGAACCAGTCGCGCGTGCCGGCCATCGTGCTGATCGTCGAAAACGGATACCACCACTTCGTCGTGGTCAAAGGCGTGCAGCCCGACCGGGTGCTGATCGGCGACCCGGCACAGGGCACGCGCGCCGTGGAGCGCGCGGCCTTCGAAGCCGCCTGGACGAGCCGTCTGCTGTTCGTGGTGCACAACCGCATGGACCAGGCCCGCTTCAACCTGCCCAACGACTGGCAGGTGGCGCAACGCGCACCGCTGGCCCACGGGCTGCACCGCGACGGCAGCGTGGGCATCACCCTGCCTGCCCACGGCCCCGGAGACTTCTGATGCGCGCGCCGCCACTGTTGATGCCGCTGCTGACCACCCGCTGGGGCCGCGCCGCCTGTATCGCGGTGCTGCTTACTGTGGCCTACGACCGAGCCGATGCGGCCACGCCAGCCACCGAAGCCGTTAGCGCCGAAGCCTCGGTGTGGCAGACCGTCAGCGAGGCCCGGCTCGACACCCTGCGTGGCGGCTTCGACGCTGGCGGGTTGCTGGTCAGCTTCGGCATCACCCGCGCGGTTTACGTGAACGGCGCGCTGCTGACGGAGACCACGCTCAACCTGGGACAACTGGCCCAGCTGAGCCCGGCCCAGGCCATGCAGCTGAGCGGTCAGATCGCCGGCCTGAACCTGGTGAAGATCGGCCCCGGCAACACCGCCGCACTCGAAGGTGCGCTGCTGCCGTCGGCCGTGGCCGGCGCGCTGCCGGGCGTGATCGTGCAGAACACCTTGAACAACCAGAACATCAACGTGCAGACCATGATCAACGCCACCTCGAACGGGCTCGGCATCCTGCGCAGCATGAACAGCATGCGCACGCTGAACGACGGCATGCGCTGAGGCGTTCGGCCCTTTCGCCGACCCGGAGCTAACATCGGGTGATCTCGCCAGGGGTCTTCCATGCACACCACTTTCTTGAAACTTGCCGCTGCATTGGCGGCTGCTGTTGTCACGGCCAACGCGTTCGCCCAAACCGATGGCGCAGCCATTGCCGTGCAGCAGGCCTACGAGCGCGCAGTGGCGGCATGCAACAGCGGCAATCTGCCGGCGCCGGCACGCGACGGCTGTGTGCGTGCCGCGGGCACGGCGCTCGACCGGGCAAGGGGCGGGCCGCCGGTGGGGGTGCCGTTGACGACGCCGGATGGGCGGGCCACGGTGATTGCGCCGGAGGTGGCATCGGCGCCGCTGGGGGATCGGCCGCCGGTGAGCGTGGGGCCGGCGGAGGGGTCGGAGGGGGTGGGGACGAGTTCGGATGGGCGGGCTACTGTTGTGAAGCCTTGATTTTGGGGCTTGGTTCAACCTCGTTTTTCAGCCCGTCGACGGTTTCAACCTGCTTTCGTCGTGGGCCTGTTGAAGGGACTGGTTCAGCCGTCGAGTCTGGTTGATTTGTCAACGTTTGTTGACTTTTCTGGCCGGTAGGCGCCCCGGCGGGCGAGACCCCTTTCTTGTGCGCACAAGAACCGGAGTCCATCGATACCGCTCCCACCAACTGCGCGCTGCGCGAACCTGCGACGCTCACATTTGGCCGGGTCCGTCGAAACTTGCCTTCGGCTCAGACAGTCGCCGGCCCTGATCCGCCAAACGTTCCGCTCCTCGCGTTATTTAAAGGGGGCGGGCAAGGGTCCGGGAACCGGATAGCGGACACGTCGCTGCGCTTGCTACCCTCGTTTTACTCCCTCTCCCGCGTGCGGGAGAGGGTTAGGGTGAGGGTCGCAATTAGCGTCCCTGCGCGTCACACCGGCCCTCACCCTGACCTTCTCCGCCCGCGGGAGAAGGGACAAGTCAACGGCCGCAGACACGGTAGCCCGCGAAGCGAGGCGTACCGGCATCTTGACCCCGACTTATCCCGCTGTACGCTCGTGAACGGAGATTCGGCGAACCAGGTCTGGCGGTGGTCCACCTGCCATACATGGCTGCGCGCTGAGGGTCGCCTGAGGCGGTTTCATGCAGGACCGTCCGCCGCCACCCGGAGCTGCCGGATCACCTTGTCCAGCCGCCGCACCAGCGGCTCGAACAGCTCGGCCGAGGTGTTGCCGTAACCCAGCACCAGGCCGTTGTGTTCCGACCCGGGGCGCATCGCGAAGCCGGACAACGGTGAGGGCGCCAGCCCGTGTGCGCGCAGGGCTTCGGCAATCCGGGCGTCGGGGTATTCGGACGGCAGCCTTACCGTCAGGTGCAGGCCGCTGTGTCCACCCTCGATGACATGGGGTACGCGCAACTGGCGACCCAGTGCCTCGCGCAGCGCCTGCTGGCGGCCACGGTACAACCGGCGCATGCGGCCCAGGTGACGGCCGAACTGTCCGCTTTCCATGAACGCGGCCATCGCCAACTGCTCGTGCCGATGCCCGCCGCGCAGCAGTTCGGCAAGCGGCCCCTGCAGGCGGGCCACCAACGCCTCGGGCAGCACCAGGAACCCCAGCCGCAGGGACGGAAACATGGTCTTGCTGAACGTGCCGACGTAGAGCACCGGTGCGGCGTCGGTCAGGCCCTGCATGGAGCCGATGGGCTCGCCGGCGTGGCGGAATTCGCTGTCGTAGTCGTCTTCGATGATCCACGCACCCACGCGGCGCGCGTGGGCGATCAGCGCCAGGCGGCGTGCGGCGCTCATCACCGCGCCGATCGGGTACTGGTGCGACGGCGTGGTGTAGACCAGGCGCGGCGGGCGCAGCAGCCAGTCGCGGTCGCTGGCCACCAGGCCTTCGGCGTCGACCGGCATCGGCCTGATGCGCAGGTCGCCGGCGAACATGGCGGCCTTGGCACCGCGGTAGCCGGGGTCTTCGGTCCAGGCCCGGTCGCCAGGGTTGGTGAGCAGGCGCACGCAGAGCAGCAGCGCCTCCTGCGCACCCTCGGTGACCAACACTTGCGCGGGCCCGCAACGGGCGCCGCGGGCCATGCCCAGGTGTTGTGCGATGGCGGTGCGCAGCGCAGGTTCGCCGAGAGGGTCGCCATAACCCAGCGTGCCCGGGCCGCTGTCGCGCAGCGCCTGGTCGACGGCGCGGCGCCAGGCTGCGATCGGAAAGTGCGACAACGCCGGCACACCGGGCCGAAAGGCCAGCGTCGCCTCGGCCGGTACCGCGGTCGGCTGGATCCGGGCCAGGCGGCGGGCCATGGCCTGCACGGGGTCGGCGGGGCCACCCCGGCCGCGGGCCGACGGCGGCACTGAGGCAGAGCCCGTGGTTGTCGCCCTTCGGATCTGCGGCTTCAGGTCGGCCACGCGGGTGCCTTGCCGGTCGGGCAACACATACCCCTCGGCTGCCAGCAGCTCGTAGGCGGCGGTGACGGTGTTGCGCGACACCGCATAAGCCTCGGCCAGTGCGCGCGAACCGGGCAGCCGGCTGCCCGGCGCGAGCCGGCCGCCGAGAATCGCGGCCTTGAAGCGTTGGTGCAACTGGCGCTGCAGCGGTGCGGCGCCGGGCGTGCGCAGCAAAGGCGCGTCGAGCGGTACGGGGTCAGGAGCGTGAAGCATGGCGGTCAAGGGACGGCGGGGACCGGTGCGGCGTGGCACCATGAAAATTGAAGCCAGTGGCTCTTTTGGAAGAGCCATGAAAACCGTACTCTAACCCCTGTCCCCCTACCAACCGCCATCCCCCCGCGAAAG
>JAQGMQ010000809.1 GCA_028292305.1 Rhodoferax sp. | reverse complement strand
GATCGTGCTCCTGTTGAAGAACGAGGCCGATTGCCTCGTCTGTCAACATAGCCAGGATCAACGGGATACACCTACCCACGGCTTCGGCCGTGGGTTACCGCGCGAGCGGTTTAGTCCTGTGGCCGGTTTCTGCCGTTCGGTCAGTGGGGTAGATGGTGCCGAAAAGTCATCAAGGTTGGGTTTTTACCCGTGATTCGTCGGATCTCTGACCGAACATAATTTCGCAATGACCTTGACGGGCTGTGAATCACATAGCCCCACAAGTGGCTACCTGACTCGTCAGTGGCCTCGACATCTGCACCTGCCAGCACCAAGAGCCGAAACATTCGCTTTCTCGCTCGATACCGGCCGTCAGAAAAGTTGAACAGTTGCATCAACGCTGTTGACCCTTCGGAGTCTCTCTGGTTCGGATTGGCGCCGTTCCGCATCAGCCATTTGCAGGTGATATATTGACTGCGCCCGACCGATCCACCACCAACCCCTCGCATGAACGACAAATTGCTGGCGCTCCGCCTTTTCGTGCGAGTTGCCCGCACGGGGAGCTTCTCGGCTGCGGCGCGTGAGTTGGATCTTTCACAGCCCTCGGTATCGCGTATCGTCGCGGCGCTGGAAAAAGACGTCGGCGAGGCCTCGATCGCCCGCACCACGCGGGCATTTACGTTGACCGACGTCGGCAATCAATATCTGGCGCGCGTCGAAGCGATCCTGGCGTCGCTCGAGGAAGCCGATCACGAGGCCCGCGGATCGCGGGAACTGCGCGGGTCCCTTCGTATTGCGATGCCTGGAAGCTTCGGGGTGCGCGAAGTCATACCCGTGATGCCGGGCTTCCTTGCGCGTCACCCTTCGCTTTCCGTCAGCTTGCTGATGAGCGATCAACGGCAAGACACCATCAAGGACGGAGTCGATGTCGCGCTCCGTCTCGGCGAACTGGCAGACTCAACGGCCACCGCACGCCTGATAGGCCGAACGCAGCGAGTGGTCGTGGCGTCGCCGATCTACCTGAAGGCGAAGGGAGTCCCTGAGACGCCCGACGACTTGGCCGCCCACGCGGCCATCGTCGGCCCTGCCGGGACGAGCGCAGGCACATGGTCTTTTCAGAAGGATGGCCAAAGCTTGTCGGCCCGCATCGACAGCCGCCTGACCGTCACCGGCAATGAGGCGGCCGTAGCCGCTGCCGTTGCGGGATTGGGTGTCGTGACCACAGCGCTCTGGGGCTGTCGCGCTGAACTCGCCAGCGGCTCGTTGGTTCAACTACTTCCCGATTGGAAGATGGGCGAGGTCGAGGCCCACGGCATGTTCACGCCAGGTCGAACCCCGAAGCCCTCGGCGCGCGCGCTGGTCGAGTACCTGATCGCCGAACTGCGCCGCTAGGGCTTCGTCAGCCAGGCAACTTCGCCGCCAACAGATCGATCTTCTCGATGTTCGGCGGGGTGCTGAGCAACGCGGCTGCATTGGCCATCAACGCCGCCGCGATCGGGCCACGAAGATGGGCTTGACGGCCTTCCTCGTCGGCAAAGGTGTCGAAGACACCAAACGTCGACGGGCCGAACTGCAGTGCAAACCAGGCGGTAGTGCCCAACTCGGCATCGGCGAGCGGCAATGCGCCGGCAAGGAAGGTGGCAACCGCGGCCTCTTGCCCGGGCTTGGCTTCGAGGCGGACGAACAGGGCAAATTTGGACATGGCGGGCTTCTTTCGTTGAACAGATGAATGGATTGGCGAGTCGCAAGTCTCCGCGCTGCGTGGGCCATTGGCGAGTGGCAAGAAGGCCAACATTGATACCATTGCTGCCATGCGCATCCACATTCTGGTCCTCGATGGCGTGTTCGACTTGGGTCTTGCGGCGCTGACCGACACGCTCGGCACAGCGAACCAACTGGCAGGATCGCTCGCGCACGCGCCCCCGCCAGTCGAAGTCACATTGGTCGGGGTGCGACGGCGCGTGCGAACCGCGCAGGGGTTGACCGTGCCGGTAGTACCCGCGCATGGTGCGGTGAAGCCCGACGTCGTGCTCGTGCCCGCGCTCGGTGCCAAGATGCCGGACACGCTTGCGGCGCGACTTGCACACGCCGATGTGGCAGACGCGGCCGTTGCGTTGCAGCAGTGGTCAAACGCTGGTGCGGTCGCCGGCGCCGCTTGCACCGGCACTTTCGTGCTGGCCGAAAGTGCGTTGCTGGACGGTCAGCGCGCCACGACGTCCTGGTGGCTGGCGCCGATGTTTCGGCAGCGCTATGCACGCGTGATGCTCGACGAGTCCCGCATGCTGGTGAACTCCGCGCGCTTCATCACGGCCGGCGCAGCCCTGGCCCATCTCGACCTCGCGCTGAGCATCGTCCGCAACCGTAGCCCGGCGCTGGCGGCGCTGGCGGCGCGCTATCTGCTGGTCGAGGCGCGTGGCTCGCAAGCCGAGTTCGTGATCCCCGATCACCTCTCTCATGCCGACCCCTTGGTCGACCGCTTCGAGAGCTGGGCTCGGCAGCAACTCGCGCGAGGCTTCTCTCTTGAAGAAGCGGCCGTCGCAGTCGGCACCAGCAAACGCACGCTGGCGCGGCGCTTGCGCAGCGTGTTGGGCAAGACGCCGCTGTCGTACTTTCAGGATTTGCGTGTCGAGCGTGCGCTGCATCTGTTGCGCACAGGCAGCGAGAGCATCGACCAAATCGCCACGCAGATCGGGTATGCCGACGGAGTGACCTTGCGCGTCTTGCTGCGACGCAAGCTGGGTCGCGGTGTGAGGGAGCTGCGTGCGCGCCTCTGAGAATCGGTGCTGAGCGATCCATTTGACGGATAAGTCTTAGTTGCCTGCGCACCTACCCATGCGGGCATCGATCGACGACAGTCCTTTCAGGCGCCGACTTGGCGCCGTCAAACTACAGGACAGAAATCATGACCACACTTACAGGCAAGGTTGCCATCGTCACTGGCGCATCCAAAGGGATCGGCGCCGGAATCGCCAAGCTTTTCGCCCAGTCGGGGGCTTCGGTCGTCGTGAACTACGCGACCAGCAAGGAAGCGGCGCATGCCCTGGTCGCCGAGATCAAGAGTTCCGGCGGCAAGGCCGTCGCCATCCAGGCCGACTTCTCGAAGACCGCCGATATCCAGCGACTGTTCGAAGAGTCGAAGAGCGCATTCGGCACGCTCGACATCCTTGTGAACAACGCAGGCGTCTACGCCTTCGGCCCTCTCGAATCCGCGACGGAGCAGGAGTTCCATCGCCAGTTCACCACGAACGTGCTGGGCGTCATCACCGCAACGCAAGAGGCGGCGAAATACTTCGGGCCGAACGGCGGCAGCATCATCAACATCAGCTCCATCGCCAGCGTCGGCTTCATGCCCAACTCGGTAATCTACGCAGCGAGCAAGAGCGCCGTCGACGCCATCACGCGCGTGACCTCGGTCGAACTCGCGCCGAAGAAGATCCGCGTCAACACCCTCGCGCCAGGAGCCACCATCACCGAAGGCATAGCGGCGCTGGGTTGGCCGGAAGAAGCCGTCAAGTCGATCATCGCAACGATTCCGTTCGGTCGTCCGGGCCAGCCGGAGGACATCGCTCGCGCGGCCCTTTTGCTGGCCTCCGATGATTCGGCCTGGGTGACCGGCGAGCGGATCACCGCCTCCGGCGGCCAGCGCGCCTGATCGGACTGGCCTTCTCAAAGGCCATCAAGCAAAAGGCGCCGGCAGCGTAAGCCGAACACCGTCTTCCGAGCTTCGGTGGTCAATGAGGCCTCGGTGGATTAGCCAGTCCTTCATCACTGGCTGCAAAGATTTTTATCGGCGTCTCGCTTGCAACTCGCCTTCTCGCTTTTTCTTTTATGTACAGGGTCTATGCGTTTGCCACACCCACCAGCGGCAAGGTTCTCATCGGTCTGGAACAATTGAACCTTGAGTACGAGCTGATCCCTGTCATCACCGCCCCGCCAGCACCGCCCGCCGCAGCCTGCCAGGCGCCACGCCATACAACTGTTGAAAATGCCGGATGAAATGCGACGCGTCGGCAAACCCGCATTCATAGGCGATGGCGCTCACCGGTGAATCCGAGGTGGTGAGCAGCCAGCGGCCGTATTTGAGCCGCGAGTTGCGGTAGAACTCCGAGGGCGAGGCGCCGGTCTCGGCCAGGAACACGCGCTCGAGCTGGCGGCTGCTGGTCTCCACCAGGCGGGCGATGACCGCGATCTCCAGCGGCGTGTTGATGTTCTTCTCCATCAGCATGATGGCCTGGCGCAGCTTGTCGTTGTCGGTGGACGCATAACCCAGCGCATGCCGCCGTGTGACGTGGGTCGACGAACGTTGCGACACGGTCATCTGGTGCACCACCTTGGCCGCGCGGTCGGGGCCGCAGTGGCGGCGTATCAGCTCGGTGGCCAGCTCGATGATGGAGATGCCGCCAGCACAGGTGATGCGGTCGCCGTCGAACAGGTAGTCGGCATTCGTCGCAAACGCCTGCGCCGGGAACATCGCCTTCCAGTCGTTCACGTGGAAGGGGTGCACACAGGCCACCTTGCCGCCCATCAGGCCGGCCTGGGCCAGCGCAAAGCTGCCGGTGCAGATGCCGATCAGCGACGTGCCCACGCTGGCGGCGTGGCGCAGGAAACCGGTGTAGCGTGGGTCGACCGTGCCCATGAACGGCAGCAGGCCGCCGATGACCGCCACGTAGTCGAAGTGGTGCTCGCTCGACAGCGACGCCTGCACCGGAATCTGCACCCCGCAGCTGGCCTGGATCGGCTGGTCGGCCACGCCCAGCACCGTCCACGAACACCGCACCTGCCGGCTCTGGTCGCCGATGTCGGCCGCGTGGCGCAGCGCGTCGCACAGGCCGGCCAGCGACAGCAGCGGAAAGCGCGGCCACAGCAGGATGCCGATGCGCAGCTCCATGCCGGAAGACGCCGGTGTCGTGCCTCGGCGCGACACGTCGAGCTGGCCGACGAGCGCGTCCGCGCCTTGCGCGGTCACCGTTTTGGCTGATTTGGCGGTATGTCGCATACGTTCAATTTACACGCAAGCACTTCCTATGCCCACCGCGGCGCATTTTCAACAATCGCAGCACGCACTTGCCCCGCAGATGCGCCACACCGAATCCCTTCAGCACCCACCTTCCTTGCAGGACCCACCATGAACTTGATCTCCACCACCCGCGTGTTATGCGTCTTGCTCGGCGCTCTGGCCCTGTTGCCGGCGGCGCAGGCCCAGACGCCTTCGACCCTCGACAAGGGCCAGCTCACCATCGCCTTCACCGGCGACATGCCCGGCACCGGCTACCAGGACGGCGCCATGGTCGGCTACGACGGCGAGATCCTGCAGCGCATCGCCGACGCGCTCAAGCTCAAGGTGAAGCCGGCGCTGATGGAGTGGTCGGGCACCATCGCCTCGGTGCAGGCCAGACGCGTGGACGTGATGGCCGGCACCATGGGCTGGACCGAGCAGCGCGCGAAGATCATGACGCTGAGCGACCCGATCCACTACTTCAAGAACGGCATCACGCAGTCGAACAAGACCAACTGGTCGCAGTTGAAGGACCTGGAAGGCAAACGCGTGGGCACCATCACCGGCTTCTCCTTCATACCCGAGCTGCGCAAGATCGCCGGCCTGCAGTTGACCATGTACGACACCTCGGACGCCGCCGTGCGCGACCTGCTTGCGGGCCGCATCGACGCGGTGATCGGCGACCCGCCGGTGATGCAGTACGCCATCTCGCGCAACCCGCAGTGGAACGTGCGCTTCAATGCCTTCGTCGACACCAACCCCGACTTCCCGCTGCTGACCGGCCTCGGCCAGGTGGTGTTCGGCCTGAACAAGGACAACCCCGAGCTGGCTCAGGCGGTGAACGTCGAGATCGCCAAGCTCTGGCAGGGCTGCGAGCTGAAAAAGATCGGCAGCAAGTACGGCCTGGTGCAAGACGTGTGGTACGTGCCCGCGGGCCAGAACTTCCGCGCCGGCGTCGATCGCCCGGCCGACTGGAAGCTGCCTTCGTGCAAGTGATGCAAGTGATGCAAGTGATGCAAGTGATGCAAACGATGCAAGAGATGCAAGACAGAGACGCGCCCGGCCCACACCCCGCCATGAACACACCACTGCTCACGGTCGATGGCCTGAAGAAAAGCTACGGCCAGACCGAAGTGCTCAAGGGCATCTCCTTCGACCTGTCCCGCGGCGAAACCTTGTCGCTCATCGGGCCCAGCGGCTCGGGCAAGTCCACCTGCCTGCGCTGCATCAACTACCTGGAGCGGCCCACCGCCGGAAGCATCCTGCTGGACGCGGAATGTATCGGCCAGCTCCCGGCCGCAGGCGGTGGCCTGCGCTTCATGAGCGACCGGGAACTGGCGCCGCAGCGCGCCGAGATCGGCATGGTGTTCCAGTTGTTCTACCTGTGGCCTCACCTGTGTGTGCGCGACAACGTGGCGCTCGGCCCGATCCGCGCCGGTGGCCTGTCGCGGGCCGAAGCCTATGACTTGGCCGATGAGATGCTCGACAAGGTGCACCTGCGCCACAAGGCGAGCGCGTACCCGGAGCACCTGTCCGGCGGGCAGCAGCAACGTGTGGCGATTGCGCGCGCCCTGGCCCAGCGGCCCAAGCTGATGCTGTTCGACGAACCCACGTCCGCGCTCGACCCCGAGCTGGTCGGCGAGGTGCTGGGCGTGATCCGCGAGCTGGCGGAAGAAGGGCGCTCGATGATCCTGGTGACCCACGAGATCCGCTTTGCCCGCGACGTGGCCGACCGGGTCATCTTCATGGACGGCGGCCACATCGTCGAGCAGGGCGCGGCCGCCGACGTCATCAACCGGCCCCGGCGCGAACGCACCCGCGCCTTCCTCGGCCAAGTGGGCGAGCCCGCGGCGGCGGTGGCGTGATGTCGGCCGGGCCTGTCTTCGTCCGCATCCTCGGCACGTTGGCCGAGGGTGCGCTCACGGCGCTGCAAGTGGCGGTGGGCGCGTTTGCCATCGCCGTGTTGCTGGGCCTGGCGCTGGCCGTCGGCCAGACCTTCACGCGCCACCGTTGGCTGCGCTGGGTGATCGGCGGCTACGTCGAATGGATGCGCAACGTGCCGGCGCTGGCGCACCTGTTCCTGCTGTACTTCGGGCTGGCCTCGCTCGGGCTGCGCTTGTCGCCGCTGGTGGCGGCCGTGGCAGGCCTCGGCTTGGTCGGCGCCGCGATCCTGTGCGACGTGTTCGCGTCGGGGCTGAAGTCGCTGCATGCGGGCCAGCGTGAAGCGGCGCTGGCGGCAGGGCTCACACCGCTGCAGGCGCTGCGTTGGGTGCTGCTGCCGCAGATGCTTCGCGTGAGCCTGCCGTCACTGGGCAACTACGTGAGCCAGCTGCTGAAGGACACCTCGATCGCCTCGGCCATCGCCGCGCCGGAGATCATGTTCTTCGCCCGCAACCTGGTCACGTCCACCTTCGAGACCACCTTGATCTACCTCGCCGCCATGCTGCTGTACGCGGCCATGATCCTGCCGATTGCCTGGGCCTTTGCCCGCACCGAACGCCGTCTGGAGACGCAGCGATGAATGCCTTTTTCATGGCCTACCTGGCCTACCTGCCGGAGTGGTTGCCGCGCCTGGCCCGCGCCGCAAGCATGACGGCGCAGCTGTCGGCCATCGGCTTCGTCGCCGCGCTGCTGGGCGGCGCCGCCCTGGTGGCGATGGTGCGCAGCGGCAATGGCTTCGTGCGTGGCGCCGCCCAGGGTTTCATCCAGGTGGTGCGCACCGTGCCCTTGCTGGCCTTGCTGCTGACGCTGTACTTCGCACTGCCGCCGCTGGGCCTCACCTTGTCGGGCTATTGGACCGGGGCGCTGGGGCTGGGCTTGCACGGCGCCGCCTACGTGGCCGAGATCTTCCGCGGCGGGCTGAACGCCATCCACAAGGGCCAGCGTGAAGCCGCGCTGGCGGTGGGACTCGCGCCGCGCCAGGTGTTCTGCCAGGTGGTGCTTCCGCAAGCCCTGCGGCTGATGCTGCCGCCGCTGCTGAACGCCTACGTGGCGCTGTTGAAAGACAGCTCGCTGTGTGCGCTCATCGCCACCGACGAACTGATGCTCACGGCGCGTGCCATGGCCAGCGAGTTTTTTCTGCCGCTGCACATCTTCCTGCTGGTGGGCCTGTTTTACTTCGGCATCGCCTTTCCGCTGTCGATGCTGTCGCGCCTGCTGGAAGCGCGCCTGGCACGTGGCCGCCGTGTCATGGGGGCTGCATGAGTCACGCCTTCAGCAGCATCGCGCAGACCGTGCAGGCGCTTGCCTCCGGTGCGTTGACCAGCGTGTCCCTGGTGCGCGAGCGGCTGGACCGCATCGCCCGGCTCGACCCGCTACTGCACGCCTTCGTCGACGTGTATGCCGACGAGGCCCTGGCCGCCGCCGAGGGGCTGGACCGGCTGCGCCAGGCCGGCACCGTGCTCGGGCCGCTGCATGGCGTGACGGTGGCGATCAAGGATCTGTTCGACATTGAGGGCCGGCCGGTCACCGGCGGCTCGGCCGCGTTGCCGCCGCGCATCTCCACGCTGACGGCCGGCGCCGTGCAGCGCCTGCGCAGTGCCGGCGCCATCGTGCTGGGCAAGACACACACGGTCGAATTCGCATTCGGCGGCTGGGGCACCAACGCCACCATGGGCACGCCCTGGAACCCCTGGGATCTGCAGACCCACCGCGTGCCCGGCGGCTCCAGCAGCGGCTCGGCGGTGGCCGTGGCGGCGGGCCTGGCGTGCGCGGCCATAGGCACCGACACCGGCGGCTCGGTGCGCATCCCGGCGGGCCTGTGCGGGCTGGTGGGCCTCAAGACCACCCACGGCCTGGTCAGCCGCCACGGCCTGCTCGAGCTGTGCCCCACACATGACACGGTCGGTCCGCTGACCCGCAGCGTGAGCGACTGCGCCACCCTGCTCGACGTGCTGGCCGGGCCCGACCCGTGCGACCGGTTTACCCAGGTGGCACCGGTGCGCTCGGTTGCACACGGCCTGTCGCGCGGCGTGGCCGGCATGCGTGCATGGGTGTTGCCCGCGGCCGAGCGCGAGGCGGTGGACGCCGAAGTGCTGGCCGCTTACGACGCTGCGCTGGCCGTGTTGCGCAACCTGGGCATGGTGCTGGTGGACCAGGCGCTGCCGCAAAGCTGCAGCGCATCGATGCGCATCGCCGGTACCTTGATGAGTGCCGAGGGTTATGCAAACCTGGGCCCTTTGTTCGAGCGTGACGACCTGGCGTTCGACCCGCATGTGCGGCGCCGCATCCTGCTCGGCCGCGACATCGGCGCCGCGCAATACATCGGCCTGCTGCGCCAGCGTGCCACGGCCCAGGCCGCCATGCTGCAGGCGATGGAAGGTATCGACGTGTGTGTGTTCCCCACCAACGCCATCACCGCCATACCGTTGAGTGAAGTCGACGAGCTGGCCACGCCGCTGTCGCGCTTCGGCCGTTTCGTGAACCTGCTCGACCTGTGTGCGGTCGCTGTGCCGGCGGGGTTTTCTTCGGCGGGCCTGCCGATCTCGGTGCAGGTCATCGGCCGGCCCTTTGCGGAGCCGACGGTGCTGCGCACGGCGTTTGCATTCGAGCAGGCGACGCCTTGGGGCAAGCGGCTGCCGATGGGCTTGGCATGAGCACGCGCACGCGCACGAGGACGAGGACGAGTAAGACCCTGGCGCTGTCGATTTCCTTGACGCGGCCATAACCAGCCGCGGCCTAAGTCCTTGATTCTTGGTCGCGGCACATATGTTGCTGCGGTCTCGCGAGACTCGGATTTGCCACCGTTGTGCCGGCGGTGGGCAAGGCGAAAGCCCCGGTCTCGCCAACGACTTCGCGCCCCTGCGGCCGACGGTCGAGCGGCTTGCTCAACAGCCAGTGTGCCGGCGCCGACCGTTCGTTTTGCGAGACCCATCCATGCACCACCGCGCCAGGCCCGTTGGCCATCTCCTGCCGTTTGCCCACCGCATTCGGGCCCATGCCGTGTTCGTTCTCATCGCTGCATCGGCCGCGCTTTACGGCATGCCGGCAGAGGCGTCGAGCCACCGCGAGGCGCCCTTCATCACGACCCAGCCGAAGGTGACGGTACCGATCTGTACCTGTTCAACAGCTACGAGCCCACGCGGGCCGGCTATGTGACGCTCATCGCCAACTACCAGCCGTTCCAGGACCCG
>JAQGMQ010000794.1 GCA_028292305.1 Rhodoferax sp. | reverse complement strand
ACACGTTCCATCTGCGCCAGGAACTCGCGCTTGCGCGTGCGCCTGGTCGTCAGATTCAGTCCAAGATCGGTTTGCTTCATGACTCAAGACGCATGCATATTACGGGCCGGGTTTTGCAGAGTGTCCCTAACCGAAAGATATTCCGCATGAAGTTACAGACCCGAATCGTGTTGCTCTGCAGCGTGGCCCTGCTGAGCATGGCGGTGCTCGCAGCGGTCTCCTTGTCCACGCTGCGCCAGTCGATGGTGCAGGAGCGCACGGCGCAACTCTCCAAGCTGGTGATCCTGGCGCACTCCGCCCTGGAGAAGCTCAATGCGCAGGAACAGAGCGGCCAGCTCACCAAGGAAGCCGCGCAGAAAGAGGGCAAGCGCATCATCGGCAGCTTCCTGAAGGACGACCAGTACTTCTTCGTGCGCGGCTTCAGCGACGACGTGAACCTGGTCCACCCGAACCCCAAGCGGGTCGGCATCGTCGACGCCAAGGGCGGCAAGGAAGCCGGCGTGCGTTACCGCGCCTCGCTCGAAGGCAAGACCATCGGCACCGTGGTGGCCAAGGGCACGCGGCCCGGCGCCAAGGACGAGGTCGACAAGCTGTATGCCGTGATCAAGTTCGCGCCATGGGACTGGATCATCGGCTTCGGCGACTACATCGACGACATCGACGACACCTTTTGGCGCAACACCGTGATCCTGCTGGCCATCGGCGGCGGCCTGATGCTGGTGATCGCCGGCATGGCCTGGAGCATGTTGCGCGCGGTGGTCAAGCAGTTGGGCGGCGACCCGCAATACGCGGCCGAGATCGTCACGCAGATCGCCGCGGGCGACCTCACCGTGCAGGTGCAGACCAAGCCGCAGGACCGCAGCAGCCTGCTGTTCGCGATCCAGACCATGCGCGACAACCTGGCCAACATGGTGACGCAGGTGCGCGCCAGCACCGACACCATCACCACCGCCTCGGCCGAGATCGCCGCGGGCAACCACGACCTGGCCAACCGCACCGAAGCCCAGGCCGGTGCCCTGCAGGAAACCGCCAGCGCGATGGAAGAGCTCACGTCCACCGTGCAGCAGAACGCGCAGAACGCCCAGCAGGTGAACCAACTGGCCCTGTCGGCCTCCGACGTGGCCGTGCGCGGCGGCGCCGTGGTCGACCAGGTGGTGCAGACCATGGGTTCGATCAACGCGTCTTCGCGGAAGATCGTCGACATCATCAGCGTCATCGACGGCATCGCCTTCCAGACCAACATCCTGGCGCTGAACGCCGCGGTCGAAGCCGCCCGCGCGGGTGAACAGGGCCGCGGCTTTGCCGTGGTGGCCAGCGAAGTGCGCAGCCTGGCCCAGCGCTCGGCCTGCGCCTCCAAGGAGATCAAGCAGCTCATCGACGACTCGGTGTCCAAGGTCGGCACCGGCACCGACCTGGTCGAACAGGCGGGCGTGACCATGCGCGAGGTGGTCACCAGCGTGAAGCGGGTGTCTGAGATGGTCGGCGAGATCAGCGCGGCCAGCAGCGAACAGGGTTCGGGCATTGCCCAGGTCAACCAGTCGATCGCCCACATGGACCAGACCACGCAGCAGAACGCCGCGCTGGTCGAAGAGTCGGTGGCCGCGGCCCGGTTGCTCAGCAACCAGGCAGAGGGCCTGTCCACCGCGGTGAGTGTGTTCAAGCTGGGCAAAACACAGGCACAGCAGGCGAGGGTGCAGCCCACGCTTGTGCCGGTAGTGGCCAGCTTCGGCGCGCCGCGACTGAAGCGCGCCTGATCGGCGGGGCGGGCCAGGCCCGGTCCCTGGCGTCGCCGCCGTCTCTTGCCGCCGCGCGCTGAAGCCGAGCCAACTTCGGTCGGTGTGCTTACAGGTCCGGACGCGCCAGATGGTGTCGGGTCTGGCGCTGGAAATGCGCCCCGACTTGCAGCAGCAAGGCCTCCTGGCCGGGCGCGGCCACCAGTTGAACCGAGACCGGCAGATTGGCGTCGTCGAAGCCGCAGGGCAAGGCCAGCGCCGTGAGCCCGTAGTAGCCCACGAAACGTGTCAATCGGCTCGGCGACAGGTCGTTCTCGTCGATCTCCGCAAACGGGGGCGCCGCGAAAGGCAGCGTGGGCAGCACCAGCATGTCCGTGTCGGCGAAGGTGGTCTGGAACGCCTGCATGCGCTGCGTCCGGTTGGTGATGGCCTCTGCATAACGCTCTTGCGCGATGGTCGCGCCGCGCATCAGGCGTGCGCGCGATGCGGCGTCGCCTGGCATCTCGCACATCGACAGTGCCTCGCCGTGCTGGCGGTAGCCCTCGGTTGCGATGATGACCCCCGCCGCTTCCTGGTCCTTGGAGAGGTCGAGTCGACCGTTGTTTGCATTCGTCCTGACGCAGCCCAGCGTATCCAGTACCTCGCAGGCCTGTTCCATTCGGCGCACCACCGCGTCGTCCACGGTGCCGAGGTCTTCATGGCGCACGACGCTGTAGCGCGTGCCGCGCACCGGATCGCGCAAGCCGCCGATGAAGTCGGTCAGGGGCATGTGCAGGGTCGTCGGGTCTTCGGGGTCGGGGCCATGCATGACCTGCATCAGCATCGCGGCGTCTTCGGCCGTCCAGGTGATGGGCCCTACGGTATCCAAGGTCGAACTGAGCAATTCAACGCCGTGCCGGCTGACCCGGCCGAAGGTCGGGCGCAGCCCCGTCAGGCCGCAGAACGCGGCCGGGATCCGCACCGATCCGCCCGTGTCGGTACCGATGGCGCCAGCCGCCATGCCACCCGCCACGGCCACCGCGGAGCCACTGCTGCTGCCGCCCGGCACCCGGGCGACCCGCATGTCCCACGGGTTGCGTGGCGTGGCCATGCCCTGGTTCGTGCCCCAACCCCCGAAAGCCAGCTCGACCAGGTTGGTCTTGCCCAGCGGAATCGCGCCAGCGCGCAACAGGCGGGTCGACACCGTGGCGGAGCTCTCCATGGGCCGTCGGCTCTCGTACAGGGCCGAACCGGCCCGCGTGCGTTTGCCTTCCACATGGACCAGGTCTTTCAGTCCCAGGGGCACGCCTTCGAGCGGCCCCAGCGGCATCCCTTGCATGATGCGCTGCTCGCTGGCGCGGGCCTGGGCCATGGCGTCATCGGGCCAGACCTCGGCGTAAGCCTTCAGCTGGCCGTCGAGGCGGTGGATGCGGTCCAGGAACGCCCGGGTCACTTCCACCGGAGAGAGCTGGCGGCCGCGCATGGCATTCGCCAGCTCGGACAGCGACAGTTGGAACAGGTTGTTCACTGGCTTACTCCGACAGTTTGAGTCCCCGCGCCGTCACGAGCGCTGTGGTCTTGTTGGTTTCATCGGCAACGAATTGGCGCGACGCGGCCACGTCCAGCTTCATGGGGTCGATGCCGAGGTCCTGAAAGGCTTTGACCACCGCGGGGTCGGCCACGGCGCGCGCAATGGCGGCGCTCATTCGCTCGACGGCGGGTGCGGGCGTGCCGGCTTTCAGCAGCAGCGCCTGCCACAGGAAGTATTCGAACTTGGGCAGGCCCGAATCGGCAATGGCCGGCACTTCGGGGTACAACCGCAGGCGGTCCTTGCCACTCACCCCCAATTTGCTCAGGCGTTCGGGCCCGAAGCCGGCCAGGTCGCTTGCGGGCA
>JAQGMQ010000769.1 GCA_028292305.1 Rhodoferax sp. | reverse complement strand
ATACCGCCGATGTGGTGCCCGCCAACCAGGCCAGCGTGGCCTTCGTGCGTTCGCTTTACCCGCATGCGCGCATCATCTCGGTAGACACTGCTGCCGCGCTCGAACTGCCTGGTGTGCTGGCCATCGTCACTGGTGCCGACCTGGAAGCGGCCGGCGTCAAGGTGCTGCCCGGCGTGGGTGGCTTCAAGCGCGCCGACGGCAGTCCCGCCGCCACGCCGCCGCAACGCGTGCTGGCCCATGAACGGGTGCGCTTCGTCGGCGAGGCCGTGGCCATCGTCGTGGCCGAAACGCTGGAGCAGGCGCGCGACGCGGCCGAGGCCGTGTTCGTCGACTATGAAGAGCTGCCGATGGTGGTCGACATGGCCGACGCCACCGCGCCCGGCGCTGCGGTGATCACCGACGCCGCCCCCGACAACATCGCCGCCGTGTCGCACTATGGCGATACCGCCGCCACCGATGCGGCCTTCGCCAAGGCCAAACACGTGGTCAAGCTGGAGGTCATCAACCAGCGCATCGTGGCCGTCACGCTCGAGCCGCGCACCGTGCTGGCCGAGGGTGATGCCGCCACCGGCCGCATCACCATCCGCATGAGCACCCAGATGCCCACCGGCGTGCGCAACTCGGTGGCCGGTGCGCTGGGCCTGCCGCAGGAACAGGTGCGCGTGGTGGTGGGCGACGTGGGTGGCGGCTTCGGCATGAAGACCGGCGTGTACCCCGAAGACGTGGCCGTGGCCTACTGCGCCAACCTCTTGAAGCGCCCGGTCAAATGGGTGAGCGAACGCAGCGAGGAATTCCTGGCCGCCTACCATGGCCGCGACCTGCACAGCCACGCCGCACTGGCCCTGGCCGAAGACGGCAAGATCCTCGCGCTGCGGCTGTCGTCCAAGGCCAACGTCGGGGCCTATGCCACCGGCGCGGGCGCGGCCATCCAGCTGATGATCGGCCCCTGGGTGCAGACCAGCGTCTACGACATCCAGACCATCGACTTCAACTTCCAGGCCGTGCTGACCAACACCACGCCCACCAGCGCCTACCGCGGCGCCGGCCGGCCCGAGGCCATCTTCACCATGGAACGGCTGATGGACGAGGCCGCGCGGCAGACCGGCATCGACCGCGTCGCGCTGCGCCGGCGCAACTTCATCCAGCCGTCGCAGATGCCCTACAAGAACCCGATGGGCCAGACCTACGACACGGGCCACTTCGAGAAGATCATGGACCAGGGTCTGGCGCTGGCCGATTGGGGCGGCTTCGAAGCGCGGGCTGCCGAGTCGGCCGCGCGCGGCAAACACCGCGGCCTCGGCATCGCCACGTTCCTCGAATGGACCGGCGGCAACGTGTTCGAGGAACGTGTCACCTTGAGCGTGCAGGCCGATGGCGTGATCGAAGTCTTCTCGGCCGTCAACGCCATGGGCCAGGGCATCGCTACCACGCTGGCGCAGCTGGTGGTCGACGCGTTCGGCGTGGGCATCGACCAGGTGCGCGTGGTGCTGGGCGACACCGACCGCGGCAACGGTTTCGGCAGCGCCGGCTCGCGCAGCATCTTCACCGGCGGCTCGGCCGTGAGCATCGGCGCCGAGCGCACCATCGACCAGGCGAAGCAGTTGGCCGCCAAAGAGCTGGAAGCCGCGCCCGAGGATTTGCAGTACGCTGAAGGCCGCTTCACCGTGGCCGGCACCGACCTGCAGATCGGCCTCTTCGACCTGGCCGGTCGCCAGCCCGACCAACGTATCTTCATGGATTCGACCAGCACCGTTGCCGGCCCCACCTGGCCCAACGGTTGCCACATCAGCGAGGTCGAGATCGACCCGGGCACGGGCCTGGTCGAAGTGGTCGCCTATGCGTCGATGAACGACGTCGGCCGGGTCATCAACCCGCTGGTCGTGCGCGGCCAGCTCGACGGCGGCGCGGTGCAGGGCATCGGCCAGGCGCTGCACGAAGCGCTGGTGTACGACCGCGCCACCGGGCAGTTGGTGAGCGGCAGTTTCATGGACTACGCCATGCCGCATGCCG
Organism: Rhodoferax sp.; assembly: GCA_028292305.1. Taxonomy (GTDB): domain Bacteria; phylum Pseudomonadota; class Gammaproteobacteria; order Burkholderiales; family Burkholderiaceae_C; genus Rhodoferax_B. The sequence goes on along the minus strand of JAQGMQ010000769.1, from coordinate 1,483 downwards.
AGCAGGCGCCCGACTTCAAGACCGAGATGGACACCAGCATCCCGTGCAAGAACAATCCGCTCGGCGTCAAGGGCGTGGGCGAGCTGGGCACCATCGGCGCCACGCCCACGGTGGTCAACGCCGTGGCCGATGCGCTGGCCAGGAACGGCCTGGGGCGGCTCACGCCGCGGCTGCAGATGCCGCTGTCACCCGACCGGCTCTGGGGCCTGATGCAGGAGTCGTGATTGCCTGAAGCAGAGTCCCTGGCAGCACCGGCATCCACCACCCCCAGCACAGCATCCGCAGCACCTGCAACATCCGCCAAGCCGGGTCACGCTGCCATCCGGCGCGTGCACGTGCCCAACCCGGAAAACCTGCGTGGCATCGGCGCCATGCTGGTGGCCGTCAGCTGTTTTTCGGTGATGGACGCGTTGATGAAGCAGCTCTCCGGCAGCTATCCCAGCGTGCAGGTGGCGGCGTTGCGCGGCCTGGGCGCGTTGCCGCTGGTGACGCTGTATGTCTTGTGGCGACGCGAAGTGGCCAGCCTGTTGCGCGTGCGCTGGCCGTTGCACCTGTTGCGTGGCCTGGCCAACATCACCACGCTGAGCCTGTTCAGCTATGCGCTCAAATCGCTGCCGCTGGCCGAGGCCTACACCATCTTTTTCATCGCACCTCTGGTGATCACGGCCTTGTCGACCGTGGTGCTGGGCGAACACGTCACGCGCACGCATTGGGCGGCCATCGGCGTGGGGCTGGTCGGGGTGGTGGTGGCCTTGCGGCCCGAGCAGGACGCGTTCTTCACCCTAGGCGCCCTGGCGGTGCTGGGCGCGGCCAGTTGTTATGCGTTGTCGGCCATCATCGGCCGGGTGTTGACGCGCACCTACACCACCGCCAGCCTGGTGTTCTGGACCACGGCGCTGGTCGCCGTGGGCGGCAGCCTGCTGGCCCGGCCAGTGTGGGTGCCGGTGGCGCCGGCGCACTGGCCGCTGATCGCGGGTCTGGCGGTGTCGGGGTTCTTTGGCCTGCTGGCGATCACCCAGGCGTTTCGCCACGGGCAAGCGGCCGTGGTGGCGCCTTTCGAATACACGGCGCTGGCCTGGGGCGTGGCGTTCGACTGGTTGTTCTGGCACACCGTGCCCGACAGCGCCACGCTGCTCGGCGGGGCCATCATCATCGGCAGCGGTTTGTACGTGGTGCGCAAGGAGCGCGCGGCGCGTTGAACGGCGGCGCGCGGCACCCTCAGCTGAGCTTGCCCAGCGTGCTGGGCGACGGCACCAGCAGCTTGCGCAGCGTGGCCGATTCAAAGGGTTTGCGCAGGAAATGGTCGGCGAGCGCGATGGTCTTGGTGACGCGCTCCGATTTGTCGCCCATGCCCGTGATGGCCACGATCACCATGCTGCTGTCGTAGCGGGCGCGCAGTTCCTGCGCCAGTTCGCAACCGTCCATGCCGGGCATGTTGATGTCCAGGATCACGCAGTGCGGCGCGATCTGCGCTGCCAGGCGC
>JAQGMQ010000766.1 GCA_028292305.1 Rhodoferax sp. | reverse complement strand
CGATGTCCACGGCGGAATCGTTCTTCACCGTGCCGGAATTCGCCGTGGCGATGGCGTAGTAGGCGTCGCGGTTGGCCTGCAGCACCTGGACCACCGCCGCCAGCAGGCCGGCGCGTTCGCGGTAGGTGAGCGCACGCAGCGCCGGCCCGGCGGTCTGGCGCGCATGGCCGAAGGCCTCGGCCAGGTCGAGCCCGGCAGACGACACACGGACCAGTTCGGTGCCCAGCACCGGGTCGAACAAGGCGGTGCCGGCGCCCTCGCCCGGCTGCCAGCGGCCGGCCATGAAATTGGGTAGAAGCTCGGTCATGAAATGGGTTCCGGTGGGGAGGTCGAACGCGGCGGTCAGGCGCGGGTGAATTGAATTTGCCCTTCGGGCAGCAGGTACAGCACCAGAGCCCGGCCGTGCGTCACGGTGGGGTGGTGGGCACTGCCCGGCGGGTACACGCACCAGCCGGCGGGCCGGCCGTCAAAGGCGGCGCCGTCTTCGAGCGGCATGATCAGGTCGATCTCGCCGCCGGGGTGTGCATGGTGCGGCCCGGCGATGTCGTCCATGTCGACCACGTCGACCGAGAACCGGTGCAGTGCGTCTTCGGCCTTGAACACCCGCCCGTAGCGGATACCGCCGTGTTCGCGCTCGCAAAGCCAGCCTTCGGCCACGCCCTCGGCGCAGGATTGTTTAAGCTCTTCGAATGTGGCGGTGCCCGGGCCGTGTGTGCGGTTCAGCCAGTCGTCGAGCGCGCCGTCGAGCGACCGGCCGGCCAGCTCGGCCGTCAGCGTGGCGAGCCGCTGGTGAAATAAATCTTTGCTCATCGTCTGGGGTCCCGGTTATCGGAGAGAACATGCTGTGTCGGCTTGCCGTGCCGGCCGACGTGCAGTATCGTGCGTGTCCCGTAAGATACGCATGCACTGAAGTGGTGTCAAGCAATATAATGCATATATGGTGTTTTCCCTAGGCGGCCACCAGGCCGAGGAATCAAGATGAGTGACCAAGACGAGCCGGCAACCGTGGCGGAGCCGGAGCTGAAGAATCCGCTGCTGGTGGCGCTGGGCGACCGCGTTCGCAACCTGCGCGCGCAGCGGGGCCTGACGCGCAAGACCCTGGCGACGGCGGCCAACGTGTCCGAGCGCCATCTGGCCAACCTCGAATACGGCATCGGCAACGCGTCGATCCTGGTGCTCCAGCAGGTGGCCACCGCCTTGCAGTGTTCGCTGGCGGAAATGCTCGGCGACGTGACCACCAGCTCACCCGAATGGCTGCTGATCCGCGAGATGCTGGAGCGGCGCAGCGAAGCCGATCTGCGCCGGGTGCGGGTGGCGCTGGGCGAGCTGCTCGACGCTTCTTCAAAAGACGCCGCCCGCAGCGGGCGCATCGCGCTGATCGGCTTGCGCGGCGCGGGCAAGTCCACGCTGGGGCAGATGCTGGCCGACGACCTGGACGTGCCCTTCGTCGAACTCAGCCGCGAGATCGAAAAACTGGCCGGCTGCAGCGTGCGCGAGATCCACGACCTGTATGGCACCAACGCCTACCGCCGCTACGAGCGCCGCGCGATGGAGGAAGTGGTGCAGATCTACAGCGAGGTGGTGATCGCCACGCCCGGCGGCCTGGTGTCCGACCCGGCCACCTTCAACCAGCTGCTGGCCCACTGCACCACGGTATGGCTGCAGGCCGCGCCCGAGGAACACATGGGCCGGGTTGCGGCCCAGGGCGACACCCGCCCCATGGCCGCCAGCAAGGAAGCCATGGACGACCTGCGCCGCATCCTGAGTGGCCGGGCGGCGTTCTACTCGAAGGCCGACCTGACCCTAGACACCACCGGCGAAGCCCTTTCGCAGAGCTTCGAGCGCTTGCGCGCCACCGTGCGCCCGCTGCTCAACAAACACGTCTGAACGCGGCCGCCGGCTGCAACAAACAGTTGCCAGCTGATGGCGCGAGGGACTTGACTTCTCCGCAAACATGCATAATGATGCATGTTCTGGCGATTGCATGGGCCAGATTAATGCACTATTATTCTATGCACTGCAGGAGACCCTCATGACCGAAACCGCCATCGCAGCCGCCGCCGTCGACTACCGCACCGACCCCAGCCAATACCGGCACTGGAGCCTCAGCGTGGAAGGCAACGTGGCCCGCCTCTCGCTCGACATCGCCGAAGACGGCGGCATTCGCCCCGGCTACAAGCTCAAGCTCAACAGCTACGACCTGGGCGTGGACATCGAGCTCAACGACGCCTTGAACCGCGTGCGCTTTGAACACCCGCAGGTGCGGTCGGTCATCGTGACCAGCGGCAAGGACCGCATCTTCTGCTCCGGCGCCAACATTTTCATGCTCGGCGTGTCCAGCCATTCCTGGAAGGTGAACTTCTGCAAGTTCACCAACGAGACCCGCAACGGCATCGAAGACACGTCGAAGCACTCGGGCATCAAATTCCTGGCGGCCGTGAATGGCGCCTGCGCGGGCGGCGGCTATGAGCTGGCGCTGGCCTGCGACGAAATCTATCTGGTGGACGACCGCTCGTCGGCGGTGTCGCTTCCCGAAGTGCCGCTGCTGGGGGTGTTGCCCGGCACCGGTGGCCTGACCCGCGTGACCGACAAGCGCCACGTGCGCCACGACCTGGCCGACATCTTCTGCACCAGCGTCGAAGGTGTGCGCGGCCAGAAGGCGGTCGACTGGCGGCTGGTCGACGCGGTGGCCAAGCCGGCGCAGTTTGCGGCCACGGTGCAGCAGCGCGCCGCCGAACTGGGGCAAAACCCGTTGGCCCAGGCACGCACGGGTGCCAAAGGCGTTGCGCTGACGCGGCTCGAACGCGAAGACCGTGACAACAGCCTGCGCTACCAGCATGTGCAGGTGGACATCGACCGCCCCAACCGCGCCGCCACCTTCACCATCCACGCGCCCGTGGGCACGCAGCCCACCAGCCTGGCGGAGATCGAAGCCGCGGGCGCCAGCTGGTGGCCGTTGGCCATGGCCCGTGAGCTGGACGACGCCATCCTGATGATGCGCACCAACGCGCTGGATATCGGCACCTGGCTGCTGAAGACCAAGGGCGACGCGGCTGCGGTGCTGGCCAGCGACGCGCTGATTCTGGCCAACCAGGACGACTGGTTCGTGCGTGAAACGCTGGGCCTGCTGCGCCGCACCTTTGCCCGCCTCGACGTGTCGTCGCGCAGCCTTTTCGCGCTGATCGACTCCGACTCCTGCTTCGCCGGCAGCCTGGCCGAAGTGGCTTTCGCCGCCGACCGCGCCTACATGCTGGCCTTGCCGGACGACCCGGAACACGCGCCGAAGATCACGCTGAACGCCTTCAACTTCGGCCCGCTGCCGATGGTCAACGACCAGAGCCGCCTGCAGCGCCGTTTCTACGAGGAAGAGGCGCCGCTGGCCGCCGCGCGGGCCACCTTCGGCACGGCGCTCGACGCGGACGAGGCGCTCAAGCTCGGCTTGGTAACGGCCGCGCCCGACGACATCGACTGGACCGACGAGATCCGCATCGCCATCGAAGAACGCGCGGCCATGTCGCCCGACGCGCTGACCGGCCTTGAAGCCAACCTGCGCTTCGCCCAGCGCGAGAACATGGCCACGCGCATCTTCGGCCGGCTCACCGCCTGGCAGAACTGGATCTTCAACCGCCCGAACGCCGTTGGCGAAAAGGGCGCGCTCAAGGTCTACGGCACCGGTGAAAAAGCCGGCTTCGATCTCAACCGCGTTTGAAAATTTTCACCGAACAAGGAATGCCATGAGCACCGTCAACTACAGCGAGAAGATCCCGAACAACGTCAACCTCGGCGAAGACCGCACCCTGCAGCGTGCGCTCGAAGGCTGGCAGCCCAATTTCGTGAACTGGTGGGACGACGTCGGCCCCGACGGCTCGACCAACCATGACGTCTACCTGCGCACCGCCGTCAGCGTCGATCCGCAGGGCTGGGCGCAGTTCGGCCACGTGAAGATGCGCGACTACCGCTGGGGCATCTTCCTGAACCCGGGCGACGCCAACCGCGAGATCCACTTCGGCGACCACAAGGGCGAAAAGGCCTGGCAGGACGTGCCCGGCGAACACCGCGCCAACCTGCGCCGCATCATCGTCACGCAGGGCGACACCGAGCCGGCGTCGGTCGAACAGCAACGCCACCTGGGCCTGACCGCGCCGTCGATGTACGACCTGCGAAACCTCTACCAGATCAACGTGGAAGAAGTCCGCCATTTGAGGGCCATGGTTTACCTGCTGCACAAACACTTCGTCCGCGATGGCCGCGAAGAAGCCGAAGCGCTGCTGCAGCGCACCTCGGGCGACCAGAACAACCCGCGCATCCTGGGGGCGTTCAACGAAAAGACGCCGGACTGGCTGGCCTTCTTCATGTTCACCTATTTCACCGACCGCGACGGCAAGTTCCAGCTGTCGGCGCTGGCCGAAAGCGCGTTCGACCCGCTGGCCCGCACCACCAAGTTCATGCTGACCGAAGAGGCGCACCACATGTTCGTGGGCGAGAGCGGCGTCTCGCGTGTGTTGTCGCGCACCGCGCAGGTGATGAACGAGCTCAAGACCGACGACCCGCAGAAGGTGCGCGCGGCCGGCGCCATCGACCTGGGCACCATCCAGCGCTACCTGAACTTCCACTACAGCGTGACCATCGACCTGTTCGGCGCCGACCAGTCGAGCAACGCCGCCATCTTCTACAGCTCGGGCCTGAAGGGTCGCTACGAGGAAGGCAAACGCACCGACGACCACATCCTCAAGGGCCAGACCTACAAGGTGCTCGAGGTGAAGGACGGCCAGTTGCTCGAGAAGGACGTGCCGATGCTCAACGCGCTGAACGAAGTGCTGCGCGACGACTTCATCAAGGACTCGGTGGCCGGTGTGGGACGCTGGAACAAGGTGCTGGAAAAGGCCTGCATACCGACGCGGCTGACGGTGCCGCACAAGGCTTTCAATCGCCAGATCGGCGCACTGGCCGGCATCAAGATGTCGCCTGACGGCCGGGTGGTGGGCGAGGCCGAATGGGCCGCGAAGAAGAACGAATGGCTCCCTACGCCCGACGACTTCGCCTTCGTCGCCTCGCTGATGGGCCGCGTGGTCGACCCG
>JAQGMQ010000765.1 GCA_028292305.1 Rhodoferax sp. | reverse complement strand
CGGCCAGCACATCGCTGTCGAGCAGCATGCGGATGCCGGGAAGCGCGGCGGCGAAAGCGTTCACCGCGGTTTCGGCCTGGGCTTCGATCTCGGCTTCGGGCCGCGGTGCGTGTCGGCCCATGTAGGCCAGCTCGAGCCGCACCTGGGCCAGCAGCGCATGCAGCGCGGAGTCGAGCGTGTGGCCGACGTAGAAGTCCTCGCTTTCATGGCGCAGGTCGGTCGGACCGAGGCGCATGGGAAACAGCGCGCCCTTGAGCGCGTCGACCACGCCGGCCACCGCGTCGCGCGACGGGAATTCGCGGCCGCCGGGTTCGCGCGAACGGCGCTGCGCTTCGCGCCAGTCGTGCCGGATGTGGCTCAGCGACTGGACGATGGAGTTGACGTCGAATACGGCCACGTGGGGGTCTCTTTCTGCGGGGTTGCACAAACGGAAATGGCGGACCGTGCCGTGCACAGGTCCGCCAGATCGATGTTAGTCAACGCCGGAGGACACCGCCAGCCGTGCCGGCGTTTGACCCTACTGCCGCATCGTGGCGCCTACAGCTTGGCGATCGAGACCTCGGTCGACTTGACCAGCGCCACCACTTCGCTGCCGACGATGAGCGACAGGTCGTCCACCGAACGCGTGGTGATGACGGAGGTGACGATGCCCCAGGGGGTTTCGACATCGACCTCGGAGACCACGTCGCCGCGGATGATCTCTTTGACTTTGCCCTTGAACTGGTTGCGTACGTTGATGGCCTGGATGGACATGTGAAACTCCTTGGTTGGGAAAAGAAAGATGCGAGGCAGCGTCAGACGCTGTGCCGCACCTGTAAAAAATGGACCGGCGCAAAGCGCGTGCCCGCGGCAGTTTCAGCGCCTCGGCCACCAGCGTCGCCACCGGCTCGTCCAGCCGCCTACCGATGTCGTCGCCGATCGTGTCGGTGGCCGACGGGTTCGGGCAGGGCGGCGGAGCGTGAGCGTTCGGACGGGCTGCCGGCGACCAGGCGTACGGTCATCGGCGCGGGGCTCGCATTCGGCTGTTCGTTCGCGACCCGGGGCGGCTTGGCTACTTGATGTAGATCTGGTCGAACGAGCCGCCATCCGCAAAGTGTTCCTTGTCGGCCTTGGCCCAGCCGCCGAAGGCCTGGTCGATGGTGACCAGGTTCAGCTTCGGAAACTGCGACGCGTATTTGGCCTTGGCCTTGTCGGCGGTGGGCCGGTAGTAGTTGCGGCCGGCGATGTCCTGGCCTTCGTCGGAGTACAGGTATTCGAGGTAGGCGGTGGCCACGGCGCGCGTGCCCTTGCGGTCCACGTTCTTGTCGACCACGGCGACCGACGGCTCGGCCAGGATGCTCAGGCTCGGGACGATGATCTGGAACTTGTCTTCGCCGAATTCCTTCAAGGCCAGGAAGGCCTCGTTTTCCCAGGCCAGCAACACGTCGCCCACGTTGCGCTGCACGAAGGTGATGGTCGAACCGCGCGCGCCGGTGTCCAGCACCGGCACGTTCTTGAACAGACCACCGATGAATTCCTTGGCCTTGGCGTCGCTGCCCGCGTTCTTGCGCCTGGCGAATTCCCAGGCCGCGAGGTAGTTCCAGCGCGCGCCACCCGAGGTCTTGGGGTTGGGCGTGATCACCGACACGCCGGGCTTGATCAGGTCGTCCCAGTCCTTGATGGCCTTGGGGTTGCCCTTGCGCACCAGGAACACGATGGTCGAGTTGTAGGGCGCCGAGTTGTGCGGCAGCTTCTTGACCCAGTCCTTGGCGATCAGGTTGTTGCTGGCCGCCACCGCGTCCACGTCGCCGCCGAGCGCCAGCGTCACCACGTCGGCTTCGATGCCGTCGATCACCGAACGCGCCTGCTTGCCCGAGCCACCATGCGACTGCTTGACCGACACTTCCTGGCCGGTCTTGCCCTTCCAGTACGCAGCGAAGGCCTTGTTGTAGTCGACGTAGAGCTCACGGGTCGGGTCGTACGACACGTTCAGCAGCGTCACGGGTGCCGGCTGCGCCACGGCCGCGAAGCCCGACCCTGCGATGGCGAGGGCCAAACCGGTACGGGCGGAAACATTGATAAAGTCGCGGCGTGTAGACATGGTGCTCTTTCGGGTCCGATAAAGTTGATGGACGGATTCTGGAAGGCACTCATCCAAACTGGAACTACTTAGTTTTCAGTTCTAAATAACTTAAACATCCGAAGAGCCGGCCGTGAAGGCCCGCCGCGGAGCACTCACGAAAGCAGTTCAAAAATGGCACGCATGGTTCAATGCATCAAGCTCGGCAAAGAGGCCGAAGGTCTGGATTTCCCACCGTATCCTGGGGAATTGGGGAAGCGGATCTGGGAAGGGGTGAGCAAGGAAGCCTGGGCGGCGTGGCTGAAGCACCAGACGATGCTGGTCAATGAGAACCGGCTGAATCTGGCGGATTTGCGGGCGCGGCAGTATTTGGCGCGGCAGATGGAGAATCACTTTTTTGGGGGTGGGGCGGATGCGGCGCAGGGATATGTTCCGCCTTCTCCTTGACTTGCTTGTCGGGTTTGGGGTGTCGTTTGGCGTTGTCAGCGTTGGTTGACGCGGCGGGCCGGTAGTCGCACCGGCGGGCGAGTGATATTTCTTTGCGCCCAAGAAACTCACTAAAAGAAAGCGCCCCCATTAACTGAGCCCTCCGCTCCCCGGCACATTTAGAGGGGGGTGGGGAGGGGGCCGGGAGCCGGGTACCGGACGCGTCGCTGCGCTGGCTACCGTTGGTATTACTCCCTCTCCCGCGTGCGGGAGAGGGCTGGGGTGAGGGTGGTCATTGACGTCCCTGCGCGC
>JAQGMQ010000735.1 GCA_028292305.1 Rhodoferax sp. | reverse complement strand
AGCGGCAGCGCGGCGAACACATAACGCGCCGCCCCCAGCTGGAAGGGCGTGAAGTCGCGCAAAGAAAACTTCATGGCCACGAAGTTGAGTCCCCAGATGATGACCACGCCCAGCGCGGCGACCAGGTCGCGGCCCTGCAGCGGGGTTTGGGCGGCGGCGGCTTGCGTCACAACACCTCGTCGCGCAGGTAATACCAGCGGTACAGCAGGCTCTGCCCGAAGCGGCGGAAGCGCGCCGCCCATTCGCCCTGCGCGGGGAACTGGAGCGGGCTGTTGTAGATCGGCAGGCCGAAGGCCGCGTCGGCTTGCCCGGCAATGCGCTGCGCCATGCGCCGCCCGGCATGCGCCGAGAACGACACCCCGTTGCCGCCGTAGCCCAGCGCGTAGAACACGCTTTGCTTCGGGTCGGGCTGCACCACGCGCGGCATCATGTCGTGCGCCACGTCGACCCAACCCCACCACGAATAGTCGATCTGTATGTTTTTGAGCGGCGGGAACTTGCGCGCCAGGCCGTCGACCAGCAGCTTGTAGTGCGCGTCGCGGCTGGCATCGGCACCGGTGATGGCGCTGCGGCTGCCGATCTGCAGCCGGTTGTCGGGCAGCAGCCGGTAGTAGAAGCGCAGCGTGCGGGTATCGGTGATGGCTTCATGCGTGAGGAAGTTGGTGGCCTGCAGCTCGGCCGGCGTGAGCGGCCGCGTCACGATGGAATTCGACAGCACCGGAAAGTAGCGGTTGGTGAGTGTAGGGTGCAGATCGGGCGCGGTGTAGGCCCCGGTGGCAATGCCTACGGCACGCGCGCGCACCACGCCACCGGGCGTCCTCAGGTGGTGAACGCCATTCACGGTCTCCCAGCCGATGACCGGGCTCGACGGGTGCACGCGGGCCCCGAGTGCGCGGGCCTGGCGCAGGTAGCTGTGGGCCAGCTTCAGGGGGTGCACACAAATGCCCTCGGCCTCGTGCATGGCACCGGCCGCGTCCTGGTCGTCGCAGTAGTCGCGGCGCACCTCGGCGGCGGTCAGCATGTGGGTGTCGTAGCCGAAATGCTCGCGCATCACACGGGCTTCGTTTTCCAGGAAGGCCATCTTCTTCGCGCGGTGGGCGATGTACAGGTGGCCGCCGGGCTGCGGGTCGCAGTCGCTTTGCGCCACCAGCTCCTTGAAAGTCTGAAAACCATACCGGATCTCGGCGTCGAGGCGCTTCGCCACGTCCAGGCCCCAGCGTTCAATCCATTGCGAACGGTACAGCCGGCCGCTCGCGTTCTGGCCCTGACCGCCGTTGCGGCTGGTGCAGCCCCAGGCCACGCGGTTGGCTTCCAGCACCACCGCCTTGATGCCGTGTTCCCTGGCCAGAAACAAGGCCGTGGCCAGCCCGGTGAAGCCGGAGCCGATGATGACCACGTCGGCATCGACATCGCCGACGATGGCACCGTCGTCGTCGGGCGGCGTGCCGGCGGTGGCAGCCCAGTAAGTGGGCGCGTAGTCGCGGTTGCGGCCCGGGCCTTTGGACACCAGCGGGTCGTAGGCCGGGTCGTATGGCGCGAAGATTTCGGAAGGCGTGGCAAGGCGCATGGGAACACGCCCTTTCACAGCGCAGGCAACGCCGGCCGGGCCTTGCGGAACACGTTCTTGACCAGGATCTTGCCGTCCTTGAAGGTGAACAGATCCACCCCGTCGGAGGCGCTGCGGCGGCCATCGGCGGCGGTGCCGGTGAAGGTCCACTCCGACAGGCCGCGGTCGCCCAGCACCAGGTGGCGTCCGTTGCGCCACTGCGCGTCCGGGAAGCTGGCCCAGGCCGAGGCGAAAGCCTTGGCGACGGCCTCGTGCCCGGTGTGGCGGGTGCCGTAGGCCTCCTGGCCGGCGGCGGTCTCGAAGACGCAGTCGGCATGCATGAACGACATCAGCGCGGGCAGATCGTGGCGGTTCCAGGCATCAGAAAAGGCTTGCAGCGTGGCGGCGGAAATAGGGGTGTCGGCGGTCATGGCGGTGGGGCTCGCAGGTCGTGTGGCAGTGGAATCGGCTTGATGGAAATGTTAAGTTCGCCGCTTTCATCGCCATAGAGCCAGCCAGCCCCAATCGTGAAAGCCAGTCGCATCCCGCCGTGCACCAGCCGCGTGCACCCCAGGGGCCCCCAACGTGCCGCAAGCTGGCGCATGTGTTGCATGCACGGAGCACCATGAGTTCCAAGCCTCCCGTATCGACCCCGTTGTGGTCCCAGCTTTTTGCGCTGAACGAAGCTGCCGGCCTGCCGCTGCAGACGCGGCTGCGCCTGCGCGTGGTGCAAGTCATCCTCGACGGACATCTGGCCGAAGGCGCCGCGTTGCCCTCGTCGCGCGACTTGGCCCAGGTGCTCGGCATGAGCCGCAACACCGTCACCGCCGTTTACCAGCAGCTTGTGGACGAGGGCTACCTCGAATCGCGGCCGCGCTCGGGCGTGTTCGTGCGCGCCGGCGCGCGGCCGGCCAGCATCAGCGGCACGCGGCACATCAAGGACCCGTTCAGCCGCGACACGACCGCGACCGATGGCGACGCCCCGGCACCGGCGCTGCCGCAATGGTCGCCGCGGGTGCTGCGGTCGCTGCGGCACCAGCCCACCTTGTCCAAACCGGAGAAGTGGCGCGAATTCGCCTACCCCTTCGTCTACGGCACGCACGACGCGCAGCTGTTCCCCACCGAAGACTTCCGCGAATGCTGTGTGCGCACGCTGGCCCGTTCGCAACTGCCCAACTGGACGCCCGACTTCGAGATCGACGACGTGCCCGACCTGATCGAGCAGATCCGCACGCGGCTGCTGCCCAAGCGCGGCGTGTTTGCGCAGGCCGATGAAATCCTGATCACCGTTGGTGCGCAACACGCGTTCTACCTGGTGGCCGAGGCCTTGTTCGACAAGACCACGCGGGTCGGCTTCGAAGAGCCCGGTTATCCGCATGCGCGCAATGCTTTTTCGCTGCGCACCGACCTGCTGGTGCCGATCCCCGTGGACCAGGAAGGCCTGGTGGTCGATGCGCTGCCCTCGCTCGACTACGTGTTCGTCACGCCGTCGCACCAGAGCCCCACCACCCGCACGCTGAGCCTGGAGCGCCGGCAATGGCTGCTGCGCAAGGCCGCGCTGCAGGACTTCGTGGTGATCGAAGACGATTACGAGGCCGAGAACCTGTACGTGGGCCAGCCCATGCCGGCACTGAAGAGCCTGGACAAGACCGGCCGCGTGGTCTACATCGGTTCCTTGTCGAAGAACCTGTCGCCGGCGATGCGGCTGGGCTACATCGTGGCGCAGAAAGAGCTGATCACCGAGCTGCGGGTGCTGCGGCACGCCATGGTGCGCCACCCGAGCGCGTTCCTGCAGCACGCGTATGCGCTGTTCCTTTCGTTGGGTCACCACGATTCACACGCGCGGCGGGTGAACCAGGTGCTGTCGCAAAGGCTGCAGGCCACGATGCTGGCCATGGCCGCGCACCTGCCGGATTTCGAATGCACGCTGGCGCAGGGCGGCGCCTCGGTGTGGGTCCAGGCGCCAGCGGGCATCGACGGCGCGGCGCTGGCACTCAGGGCGCGGGCCTACGGCGTGCTCATCGAGCCGGGTGACGTGTTCTTCGCGCAGCCGGCCAGGCCCTGCAACTACTTTCGGCTCAGGTTGTCATCGATCGATGCTTTGAAGATCGAGCCCGGCATCCGCGCACTCGGGGAGGCGGTGGCGGCGATGGGGCGTGAGCGCTGGTAGGTGTCAGCGCGGCAACAGATCCGGGCAGACACCAAGCGCTTCCAGCACGGGCAGCCGCGCCTGCACGAACAACTGCGCCAGCCGATCCAGTTCGGCCAGGTTGTCGGCCGCAGTCACCAGCGGTTGACCGTCGCGCAGCAGCTTCTTGCCCTGCGACGCCAGCACCTGCCAGACGCGCGGTGCCAGGTCCGACGCCTGGCATGGGGTGTCCAGCGATGCGCACAGCACCAGCTGTTCGATGCGGTTCAGCGCCACCGCGCCGCCGCTCACCGGGCAGGCGAGGTGCGCGACGTCGCCACTGCCCAGCGCCTGGTTCAGCAGGTGCATGTTGAGCTGGTCCACTTGGGGCTTGGTGGCCGCTGCCGCGTCGGCCGACTGGGCGGCCGCCAGGTTGCCATTGGCGTCCAGCAAACCCAGCGCTTCCACGATTTGCGCGAGCTGGACGTCGGTGTC
>JAQGMQ010000734.1 GCA_028292305.1 Rhodoferax sp. | reverse complement strand
TCCCATGTCCGTCGAGACCACGACCCTGCCCGCCTTGCATGTGGCCTCCATGCGCCACACCGGCCCCTACGGCAGCCCCAGCATTGCGCAACTGTGGGCCAGCTTCGGGACATGGGCCACGGCCCAGGGGCTGATGACGCCGCGCCGGCGCATGCTTGGCATCAGTCTGGACAACCCGATGACCACGCCCCAACCCAATGCCGCTACGACGTGTGCATCGAGGTGGACGCAAAGTTCAAGCCCGACGGCGGGGTGAAGCTGCAGGACTTCGCTGGCGGCAAATACGCCTGCGTGCCGTTCAAAGGCACGGCCATGGCCATCGGCCCGGCCTGGATGCAGGTGTTCGCTCAGCACCTGCCCCAAAGCGGCCTGCAGCCCACGGGCCAGCCTGCGCTCGAGTTCTACGACACCGACTTCGAACTCGACGCGCAGACCGGCGTGTTCAGCTGCGAACTCTGCGTGCCGGTCGCCTGAAAATCAGAAGCCAGCCGCCAACCCATCGCGGCGCGAATCGCTGGCTACCAGATAACCTTCGACCTTCGGGTCGCCCATGCGCCAGATGAACTGGCCGGCGCCAAAGTCCTGGTACGAGTCGTTGATGACTTCCATGCGGTGCCCCCGGTCGGCCAGGCCCTGCACCGTGGCGTGGGCCATCGCCGCTTCCACGTTGATCTCCAGCCCGGCGTTGAAGCGCCAGCGTGGCGCGTCGCAGGCGGCTTGCGGGTTCTGCCCGTAGTCGAGCATGCGCACCAAGGTCTGCATGTGGCCCTGCGGCTGCATGTTGCCGCCCATCACGCCATAACTCATCACCGGTTGACCGTCCTTGGTGAGGAAGGCCGGGATGATGGTATGGAAAGGCCGCTTGCCCGGCGCCACCAGGTTGGCGGTGTTGGGGCCGGCCGGATCGGTGTTGAAACCGTGGCCACGGTTTTGCAGGCTGATGCCGAAGCCGGGTTCGACGCAGCCCGAGCCGAAGCCCATGTAGTTGCTCTGGATGAAGCTGACCATCATGCCGTTTTCATCGGCCGCGGTCAGGTAGATGGTGCCGCCTTTCACCGGGTTGCCGGCGCCGAAATCCTGCGCCTTCTTCATGTCGATCAGCCGTGCGCGCGAGGCCAAGTACGCCGGATCAAGCAGGCGCTCGGGCGGGAAGTCCATGGCCGATGACTCCGCCACGTAGCGGTACACGTCGGCAAAGGCGAGCTTCATGGCTTCGATCTGCAGATGCTGCGAATCGACGCCGTCGACCGCATGGCTGGCCAGGTCGAAGTTTTCCAATATGCCGAGCGCGATCAACGCAGCAATGCCCTGGCCGTTCGGCGGGATCTCGTGCAGCGTGTGGCCACGGTAGTCCTGCGCCAACGGCTTCACCCACTCGGGCTTGAAGGAAGCCAGATCGTCCAGCGTGAGGCTGCCGCCCTGCCCTTCGGAAAACCGCACGATGGCCTGGGCGATCTCGCCGCGGTAGAAGGCCTCGCCCTTGCTTTCGGCGATCAACTTCAAGGCCCGCGCGGCGGCCGGGAAGCGAAACAGCTCGCCCACTTCGGGGGCGCGGCCCCAGGGAAGAAAGGCTTCCCTGAAGCCGGCATACGACTGCAGCTCTGGCGTGGCCGCGGCCCACTTCTGCTGCACCACCGGCGGCATCAGGTAGCCGCGCTCGGCGATCTCGATGGCGGGCTCCAGCAGGTCGGCGAACGGCAGCTTGCCGAAGCGTTCGCTCAGGGCCATCCAGCTGGCCACCGCGCCGGGCACGGTGACGCTGTCGATGCCGCGCTTGGGCGGCGTTTTGCTGCCCGGGTATTTGGCGTTGAAGTAGTCGGGCGTCCAGGCCTTGGGCGCGGGGCCGCTGGCGTTCAGGCCGTGCAGTTGCTGGCCGTCCCACAGAATGCAGAAGGCGTCGCTGCCCAGGCCGTTGCTCACCGGTTCGGTGAGCGTGAGCATGGCCGCGGCGGCGATGGCCGCGTCCACCGCGCTGCCGCCCTTGTAGAGCATGCGCAGGCCGGCCTGGGCCGCCAGGGGGTGCGAGGTCGACACCGCGTTCCGGGCGAACACCGGGATGCGCACGGTCGGGTAGGGATTGTTGTAGTTGAAGGACAAGGGAGTCTCCTGATAATTGGGCTCAATCGCCGGTGATCTTGCGCTCGACGATGATGGCATGCCACTTGGCCGCATCGGCCGCCACCATCTGGCCCAGTTGCGCGGGCGTGCTGCCCACGGGTTCGATGCCCAGGCGCGCGAGTTTGTCCTTCACTTCAGGATCAACCAGCGACTGGTTCACGGCGGTGTTGACGCGCGCCACGATGTCGGCCGGCAAGGCCTTGGGGCCGTACAGGCCGAACCAGGTGTTGGACTCATAACCCGGCAGCACTTCGGCGATGGCCGGCAGCTCGGGCGCCATCGACGTGCGTTTGGCCGAGGTGACGGCCAGCGCGCGCAGGCGGCCGTCGCGCACGTGCGGCAGGCCGGTGGGCAACGAATCGAACAACACGTCGACCTTGCCGCTCACCAGATCGGGAATGGCCAGCGCCGTGCCCTTGTAGGGGATGTGCACCAGGAACACCCCCGCCTGCGACTTGAACAGCTCGGCCGTCAACTGCACGATGGTGCCGTTGCCGCTGGACGCGTAGTTCAGCTTGCCGGGATTCTTCTTGGCGTAGTCGATCCATTCCTTCAGCGTCTTGGCCGGGCTGCTGTTGGGCACCAGCATGATGCTCGGCGCATTGCCCACGTGCGAGATCGGCGTGAAGTCGCGCACCGTGTCGTACGGCAGGCGCGTGCTCAGTGCAGGGCCGATCGAATGTGTGCTCGACGTGGCCAGCAGCAGCGTGTAGCCGTCGGCCGCGGCCTTGGCGGCCACGTCGGAGCCGATGGCGCCACCCGCGCCAGGCCGGTTTTCAACGATCACCGTGGTGCCGAGCTTTTCGCCCATCTTCTGCGACAACACGCGCGCAAAGATGTCGGTGGCACCGCCGGCCGGGAACGGCACCAGTAGCCGCACCGGCTTGTTGGGATAGGACTGCGCCATGGCGCCTGCGGCACTGAACGCCACGGCGGTGCACATGATGCCCCTGAGTAGATGAACCAGCAGCTTCATGGGGATTTCCTTGAATCGAGAGATGCGATGGGGCAAGCCGCGCCAAGGCGGCCGATGCCACGATTATCGAAACGCAGCCCGGCATGCGAAAGCGAAAAATCCTTTACCATCATGAAAGTATTTCTTTATCATCGACAACCTCGACGCTATATTTTTTTGAGTTGCCCATGAGCAGCGTGCGCCTGTTGAAGACCTTCATTGCGGTAGCGGCCGACGGCTCGTTCACCGCCGCCGCACAGCGCGTGGCGCTGACGCAAGCTGCGGTGGGCCTGCAGATGCGCACCCTGGAGGGCGACCTGCGCCGGCCGCTTTTCGAACGCACCGGCAAGACCGTGCGCCTGAACCAGGCCGGCCGCGAACTGCTGCCTCAGGCGCAGCGCATGGTCGAGCTGTTCGAGCAGATGCGCACCCCCGTCCATGCCCGCGAGGCGATGGCGGGCACGCTGCATCTGGGCGCGGTGGTGTCGGCACTGCGCCCGCTGCTGCAGGCCACGCTGGCGCTGAAGCGGCGCTACCCCGCGCTCGATCTGCATGTCGGTGCCGCCAAGTCGGGCGAACTGCTGGCGCGGGTGGCGGCGGGGGAACTCGACGCCGCCATCGCCGTGCACGAACCCGGCCCCACCGGCGCGCAAGGCGGCCTGACCTGGACACCGCTCTATGCCGAACCGATGGTGCTGTTGACCGGCAAACGTGTGCCCGAAGCGCCGATCCGCACGCTGGTGCAGGGCCAGCCGTTCATCCGTTTCGACCGCGGCGAACACACCGGCCAGTTGGTCGACCGCACGCTGCGCCGCATGCGCGCCCAGCCACAGCCGTTCCTGGAGCTGAACGCGATCGAGACCATCGTCGACCTGGTGCGCGCCAACCTGGGCGTGACCATCGTCCCGCTGTTGCGCGACAACCGCTGGGCCAGCGATGCGAAGCTGCGCGTGCTTGAAATCCCCGGTGCCACCGAGGCCCGCCACATGGCCCTGGTGCAGCCGCGCGAAAGCGCCAAGGCCAGGCTGATCGGGGCGGTGCTGGAAGAATTGGAACGCACCACGGCGCAGCGCAGGCCGGCGCGGCCGGCGTGATACTCGGGACCAGGCCCCACAACGAAATCCCCCGCATGAAGATCGCCGAGATAGAACCCTTTTTCGCCACGCTGAAGGCCGCCAACCCGCAACCCAACACCGAGCTCGAATACACCAACGTGTTCGAGTTGCTGTCGGCCGTGCTGCTGTCGGCCCAGGCCACCGACGTCGGTGTC
>JAQGMQ010000724.1 GCA_028292305.1 Rhodoferax sp. | reverse complement strand
TCGACCGGTTTCAGCTCGGCGGCAGGCAGGCGGGCGTAGTCGCGGAACTCGTTGACCAGGCGTTTCATGGCGTCGACCTGGTCGACGATGGTCTTCACCGATTTTTTCAGCAGCGCCTGGTCGGTGCCTTCGACCTTGTTGACCAGCTTCATCTCCAGCCGTTCGGCCGAGAGCTGGATCGGGGTGAGCGGGTTCTTGATCTCGTGCGCCAGCCGGCGCGCCACCTCGCCCCAGGCCTGCGAGCGCTGGGCCGAAACGATCTCCGAAATGTCGTCGAAGACCAGCAGCCGCGTGGCGTCGGGCAGCTCCGCGCCGCGCGCCACCAGCGTGATCGCGTCCTGCGAAAAAGG
The DNA here is from genome assembly GCA_028292305.1 of Rhodoferax sp. Taxonomy (GTDB): domain Bacteria; phylum Pseudomonadota; class Gammaproteobacteria; order Burkholderiales; family Burkholderiaceae_C; genus Rhodoferax_B. The sequence goes on along the minus strand of JAQGMQ010000724.1, from coordinate 3,979 downwards.
CGACTGCGTGGCGTGTAGTTCGAACGACTGCTGCCAGTGGTCCAGGCCGTGCTGGCTGCGTTCGCTGAGGAACACCTCGAACTGCGCCTGCACACGTTCGGCGAAGGCTTCGAGCCCGGCCACGCCGGCCAGCGGCCGACCTTCGTGCGCGGCCAGCGGCACACGCAGGATGCGGGTGGCGCCCGGGTTCGAGGATTCGACCTCGCCGCGCGCGTTGAGCACGATGACACCGGCGGTGAGGTTGTCCAGGATGGTCTGCAGGTTGGCCCGGGCGGCCACCACCTGGGCCATGCTCAGGTCGACCGCGTTGCGGGCGTCGGCCAGCTGCTGCGTCATCTGCGCGAACGAGCGGGTCAGCCCGCCGAGTTCATCCTTGCCCTGCAGCACTTCCTTGGGCGTGAGGTCGCCGCCGGCCACCTGGCGCACGCCGTCGGCCAGCAGCAGCAGCGGACGCGCAAGCTGGTTGCCGAGCAGCACGGCCAGCAGCACCGCGCCGAACACGGCCAGGAACAGGCTCAGGGTCAGCGTGCCGATGTACATGCGCTTCAGGCCGTTCCTGGCCAGCGCGCGTTCCTGGTATTCGCGGTTGGCCTCTTGCACGGCCAGGGCATCGTTGACCAACTGCGACGGCAGGCTTTGCACGACCTGCAGGAAGCGCGGCTCGGCGAGCAGGCCGACGTTGGTGGTCGGCACCAGCGCGATGGCCTTGATGTGGGCCTTGGGCGAGGCCGTGCCACCGGTTTCGTCCAACCCCTCGACGGCAGAGATCGAGCGCTGGGATCGCACCAGGCGCAACTGCTGGGCGCTGGGCCGCTCGGGGTTGAGCAGAAACTTCGACTGGCCGACGCTGGCGATCATCTGGCCGGCGTTGCTCCACAACACCACGTCGTTCACGCCCAGCTGGTCGCGGATGCGCTCCAGCGTGAGGCCGGCGGCGGCGTCGGGGGTTTCGGTCAGCAGCGCGCTGGCGCCGCGGGTCTTGCTGGCCAGGTCGTTGGCCAGCACGTCGAGCGTGGTGCGCCCCAGGTTCACGCCGGCATCGAGCGCGCCTTCGACCTTCACGTCGAACCAGCTCTCGATGGAGCGCGACACGAACTGGTAGGACACCACGTAGATCAGCAGCCCGGGCGCCAGGCCCACCAGCGCAAAGATCATGGCCAGCTTGACCAGCAGCCGGCTGCCGAACTTGCCGCGCTTGAGCCGCAGCAAAAGCCGCAGCGCGATCCACACGATCACCGACAGCAACACGCCGGCCACCACCACGTTGATGGCGAACAGCCGCGCGTAGTTGCGTTCGTACAGTTCGCGGTTGTTGGTGGACAGCGTCAGCAGAAACAGCAGCACGATGCCGACCAGGATGACCGCGGTGGAGCCGATGCCCACGGCCCAGCGCAGCGCGCGCGAGTTCTGCAGGGTGCGGCGCGACGCGGATTCGTCCGCGCTCACTTGGTGGGGCCTTCGAATGCCAGGCGCAGGCTGCGGTTCACCGACAGGCTCCAGTCGGACTGGCCGACGGCGCCGATCTGGAACGGCCGCGGCAGCTGCGACACGTCGAGCCGGAAGCTGAATTCAACATGCAGCTTGCCGTCGGTCTCGCTGTCGGGCGGGTCGCCGATCTTCCAGCGCGCGAAACGTTGCACCGAGGCCAGCGCGTCCTGCAGGGTGTCGAAACTCTGGTTCAGCGTGACGCCCAGGCCCGAGTTGCTGATGGGGGTGGGGGCCACGTTCAGCCGCCAGCGGCGCGTGAGCGGCTGGAAGGCCAGGCGCATGTGGCGTGCCTCGCTGGCCAGCTTCTGGTCGGTCCAGTACCAGCGGTCGCGGTACAGCTCTGCCTCGGCCACGAAGTACATCGGGATGCCCTTGCGCAGCGCATCTTCGACGGGGGCGCTCAGGTCGAACTTCAGAATGGTCGAGAGAAACACGCCGGCTTCGGTCCATTCGACCTGGATCTGCTGCACGTCGACCGGGGTGGTCTGGGCCTGTGCGGCGCGCGGCGCGAGCCACATCGAGCACAGCAGACAGCAGGCGACAGCGATCCATGCGGCCAGTCTAGGCCGCACGTTTCTCCAGCAGGGCGTAAAAGAAACCGTCGTTGTCACCCAATGGATTGTCCGGGAAGGTGGCGCAATCCACCCCGTTTTGGGGCATTAAATGGCCTGGAGACGGCTTCAGGATGGCATCGGTGTGGCGTGTTAGAAACGTTTCGATCTGTTCCCGCCCCTCGGCCTGGAACACCGAACAGGTGCAATAGACCATGCGGCCGCCCGGGCGCAGCAGCGGCCAAAGCCGGGCCAGCAACGTGGCCTGGATGCCGGCCAGCTGGGCGATATCGCTCTCGCGGCGCAGCCAGCGCACGTCGGGATGGCGGCGCACGATGCCCGACGCGGTACACGGCGCGTCGAGCAAAATGCCGTCGAACAGCAGGCCGTTCCACCAGCTATCGGGGCGGGCGGCGTCGGCGGCCACCACCTCGGCCTGCAAGCCCAGGCGCTGCAGGGTCTGGTGGATGCGTTCGCAGCGTTTGCCGTCGATGTCGAGCGCCGTCACGTGGGTGCCGGGTGCGTCGGCCAGCTCCAGCAGGTGGGCGGTCTTGCCGCCGGGCGCCGCGCAGGCGTCGAGCAGGCGCAGCGGCTGGCGGGTGTCGAGTTCGCGCAGCAGCAGCGGGGCGGCCAGTTGGGCCGCCGCGTCCTGCACTGAGAACGCGCCTGCGTCGAAGCCCGGGATCGCCTGCACCGGGTGTGCCTTGCCGAGTTGCACGCCGCTGGTCGCCACCGGGGTGGCCGCGATGTCGAGCGCGGCCAGGGTCTGCAGGAAGTGGTCGACCGTGGTGTTGCGCCGGTTCACGCGCAGGGTCATGGGTGCGTGCTGGTTGTTGGCGCCCAGCACCGCTTGCCAATGCGCGGGTTGTTCGGTGCGCAGGCGCTGGATCCACCAGCGCGGGTGGTTCCACACGGCCACCGGGTCACGTTCGCTGATGGCCACGAGTTCGTCGCGCTCGCGCAGGAAGCGCCGCAGGCAGGCGTTGATGAAACTGGCCTGCGCCTTGGCCGGGCCGCGGTTGGCGGCTTCAACCGTCTGGTTCACCAGCGTGAAGGCCTCATACGGCGCGTCCTCGACCCGCCAGGCCAGGGCCAGCGCCAGGCACAGGAGGGCGTCGACCTTGGGGGCGGGCGGGCGGTTGGCGAGCAGGCTGCGCAACACCTCGGCGCGGCCCAAGTGGCGCAAGGCATGGAACACCAGCGACTGCACGCCGGGGCGCAATGGCGCGTCTACGGCGGCCAGTGACGGCGTGGCCGAAGCGCCCTGGCGTACGGCCATCAGCACGCTGGCCGTGGCCTGCAGCTGGCGCCAGAGCGGGATGGGCTGGCCCGATTGGCCGGCGTGCGAAGTGGTGGAGGCGGGAGGGTTCAAACGAAGAAGGGTCTGCGGGACGCGACCTGGTAGATGGTTTTGCCGGAAGCCTGGGTTGTGGGCGCCTGCGCGCTTGCAACTGCGCACGTGGCTGGGTCGTCACTTGGAGGTTCGGCGAAATGTAGCAGGTGTGCTGGCATGTCGGGCCAGTTCATGCCCGCGGCAGCGCCAGGGCCTGCGCCTTGCGAAAGCCGAACAGCCAGGCCAGCAAGGCCGCCGGGAACTGGGTGACGGCCGCGTTGTAGTGGGCGACGGCCGAGCCGAAGTCCTGCGCTGCGTGTTCGGCCTGGCGGTTGATTTCTTCCCACTGGGTGTGCAGTGCCTCGGGCAGCACGGCTTCGGCCAGGGCCGCGTTTTCGTCGGTGCTGCGGTGCCAGGCCATGCGCAACACGGCGCTGGCCGCGCCCAGGGCCGCCATGGCTTCGGCATCGAGAGGGCGCTGGCGGGCTACCGCCAGAGACGCGGCGAACTGGTCGGCGGCGCCCTGCAGGCCGGGCCACGAAGGCAAGGTCGTCGGTACGTCGGTGCCGGCCTGTTCTGAAGCGGCCAGACCAGCGGCGGCACCGGC
>JAQGMQ010000668.1 GCA_028292305.1 Rhodoferax sp. | reverse complement strand
AAGGCCCGGTGCTCAAGCTGATGCAACAGGTCGGCCCGGCGCTGCAGTTCCGCGTGGCCCCCGAGAAGCGTGAAGCGCTGGGCAAGGACATCCAGGGCGACATCAAGAAATACGCGGATGAAACCGTGCCCATGCTGCGCGAACGCGCCGTGAAGCTGGCGCCCTCCATCGTCGGCCCACTGCTGGAAGAGCGGTTTTCCGAAGAGGAGCTGAAGCAACTGGTGGCTTTCCTGGAGTCGCCGGTGCAGAAGAAGCTGGCCCAGCTGAACGTCGACATCCAGAAGGGCATGTCTGAAAAGCTGGTCGCCGACACCCGCGGCGCCATCGAGCCCAAGTACAAGGCGATGGAAGCCTCGGTCACGCAGCGTGTGACGCAGGCCATCAGCGCCAGCGCCACGCCGCCGGCCAAGCCCGCCAGCAAGTAAATCGGCCAGCCCGCCTGCGTTGACTGGCGGGCGGGATCAGGCGTTGGCCGTCTTGCGGCCCGCGGCCTGGCTGGCGCCTTGGCCTGCAGCCGTGGCGGTGGTCTTGCTGCTGGCAAAGGCCACCGATCCGCCATAGGCCAGCCCGGCAGCCACGCTGCCGAAGCGGTCGCCCGACTCCATCGCCGTACCCGGAAACGCCTGGGCCAACGCGGCTTGCAGTGGCGCCAGCGCCGATGAACCGCCGGTGAGGTAGATGGTGTCGATCCGGTCCACGTTGGCCGCCTGCACACATTCGCGCGCGCAGGCCACCACGCTGTCGAGCAGCGTGTGCAGCACGTCGTGCATGCCCTCGGGCGACACCGGCACACCCAGCCCGGCTTCGATGCCCGAGAGGTCGATGCCGGCGTCGCTCGCGTGCTGCGAACAGTGGATCTTGGCCGTCTCGGTGGCCGCCAGCAGCTGGTGGCCCAGGTGTTCTTCGAGCACATGCATCAGCCGCGTGTGCATGCCGCGGTCGGTGTAGTCGGCACGCAATGAAGCGGTGTGCGCCACGGCCTTGCGGCCATAGGTGTGCTGGATCAGGTGCCAGGTCGACAGATTGAAGAACACCGACGACGGCACTTCACGCCCGCTCGGCCCCACGTGGCCCAGGCCCAGCAGCGGCATCACATGGCGCAGGTGCAGCGCGCGGTCGAAGTCGGTGCCGCCGATGTGCACGCCGGTGGTGGCCAGCAGGTCGCTGGCGCGGTCGGCATGGGCATGGCGGTCGGGGCCGACGCGCACCACCGTGAAGTCGGAGGTACCGCCGCCGATGTCGACCACCAGCACGGTGGTTTCGCGGGTCACGCGGCGTTCGAAGTCGAACGCGGCGGCGATCGGCTCCAGCTGGAACTGCACCTGTTCGAAGCCCGCCGCCAGCGCCGCCCGGCCCAGGGTGGTCTGTGCCAGGTCGTCGCGGCCCAGGTCCTCGTCGACGAAGTGCACCGGCCGGCCCAGCATGGCCTGCGGCACGGCATGGCCCAGGTGCTGTTCGGTGCGGCGTTTGAGTTCCTTGAAGAACAGCACCACCACTTCGAACAGGCTGGTGAGCTGGCCGTTGACCAGCGTCTGCTCGTCCATCAGGCTCGAGCCCAGCAGGCTCTTGATGGAGCGCATCAGCCGGCCGTCGGTGCCGCTCAGGTAGGCGTGCATGGCCGCCGTGCCGTAGAAGATCTGGCCGGTCTCGTTCGAGAAGAACAGGGCGGTCGGCATCGACGGGCTGCCGTGGTCCAGCGGAATGCTGTGCAGCCGGCCGTCGTCGCCCACCACGGCGACCGCCGAATTCGAAGTGCCGAAGTCGATCCCGAGCATCATCGTGGGGCGGCCTTTCCAGCGTTGGCGGGCAACACGGCCCGCAGGAAATCGCCGATGTCGGCCACTTCCTTCGGGTGCACGCTGTGCGGCATGGGGTAGGTGTGCCAGCGCACGTCGTAGCCCATGGTGGTGAGGGCCTGGCGCGAATCCTCGGCGCGGGCCAGCACCACCACCGGGTCGGCCGTGCCGTGGGCCATGAAGATCGGCGTGTGCTGGTTGGCGGCAGCGCGTTCGGCGGCCAGGCTGCCGGCCAGCGGCAGATAGCCCGACAGCGCCATGATGCCGGCCAGCCGCGCGTGGTGGCGCAGGCCGGTGTGCAGCGCCATCGCGCAGCCTTGCGAGAAGCCGGCCAGCACGATGTGTTCGGGTTGTATGCCGCGCGCCACTTCGCGGGCGATCAGCGCTTCGATGGCCGCGGCCGATGCCTTGATGCCCGGGCCGTCTTCGCGGCGCACCAGGTCGGCCGCGAAGATGTCGTACCAGGCCGGCATCACGTAGCCGTTGTTCACGGTGACCGGCATGGTCGGCGCATGCGGAAACACGAAGCGGATCGGCGCACAGCCGCGCAGTTCGAGCTCGGGCACCATGGCCGCGAAGTCGTCGCCACTCGCGCCCAGGCCATGCAGCCAGATGACGGCGGCCGTTGGGTTGGGGGCGCTTTCGATTTGGATACTGTCGAGCAAGGGGTTCGTCATGGCGGCGTGTGGTGGAGAAGGAATAGGCGATGGCGGAAGGCACAAACGGCGCGGGCGGCGAAATTTGCAGAACCGGCGATTCTAAGGACAGGCGGCGGTTCGCGCCATGCAACGTATATTGCCCACCATGGCGCCCACCCCGCGGCGCTGGAGCAGGCATGCGTCTACGGCACATCGAGGTTTTCAACGCGGTCATGTTGACCGGCAGCGTGAGCGGCGCCGCGCGCCTGATCAACGTGACCCAGCCCGCGGTGAGCCGCATCCTGCAGCACGCCGAGCTGCAGCTTGGGTTTGCGCTGTTCCAGCGTGCCAAGGGCCGCCTCGTGCCCACGCCCGAGGCGCTCACCCTCGCGCCCCATGTGGAGCGCCTGTTCGCCCAGCTCGACGAAGTGCAGCGCCTGGCCGGCAACCTGCGGCTCGGCCAGAGCGAGGCCGAGCTGCGCGTGGTGACGGTGCTGGCCCTGAGCTTCGAGATGCTGCCGCGGGCCATCAAGCGGTTCCGTATCAAACACCCCGACGTGCCGATCAGCATCAAGGCCCTGCATTCCCCGCAGATCGTCTCGGCCCTGGTGCTGCAGGAAGCCGACATCGGTTTCCTGTTCAGTGCCGCCGGCCATTCGGCGCTGGCCCAGGAACCGCTGGCCGAAGCCCGCATCGTGTGTGTGGCGCCCAAGGGCCTGCTGCCGGCGCGGGTACTGAAGCGCGGCACGGTGGGCCTGGCCGACCTGGCCAAGACACCCGTGGTCGGCCTCGACGTGCACGACCCGGTCGGCCGCAGCCTGAACCAGGCCTGCCGCGAATCCGGCGTGGGCCTGCAGTTCCCGCTGACCGTGCAGACCTACCACGCCGCGCTGGCGCTGGCCCACCACGGCCTAGGCGTGGCGCTGGTCGACGCCTGCACCGCCGCGTCGGCCGACCTGGCGCGCGTCGAGGTGCTGGCCCTGGAGCCGCTGGTGCCGGTGCCGATCCACGCGCTGCGCCCGGCGGGCAAGCCGGGCTCGGTGGCGGCGCGGGCGTTCGTGCGCTGCGTGCAGCAGACGCTGGCCGAGGTGGTTTAGCCGAGGCTCTTCACCATCGCTTCGGCCGTGCCGAAAGCCAGGGTGAACCCAAGCGCGCCATGCCCGGTGTTGAACACCAGGTTCTTCGGCGCGCCCGCGAGCCGGCCGACGACCGGCAGGCCGGTGGGCGTGGCCGGGCGCATGCCGGTCCAAGGGTGCAGTTCGGCAAAGCTGCTGCAGCCGGGGAACAGGGCCCGCGTCGACGCGACCAGCGAGGCGATGCGGTCGTCCGGAATCGTCGCGTCGTCGCCCACGAGTTCGGCCATGCCGGCCACGCGCAGCCGCTCGCCGATGCGGGCGAACACCACCTTGCGGGCGCTGTCGGTCACGTTGACGCGCGGCGCGTCGGCGGCGGCCAGGTCGGTGGGCACGGTGATGCTGTAGCCCTTCAGTGGGTAGATGGGCAGGTCGACACCGGCTTCGCGCCCGAGGCGGGGCGACAACGCGCCGAGCGCCATCACGAAATGGTCGGCGGTGATCTCGCCTCGGGTGGTCTTCAGCGCGGCCAACTGGTCGCCGCGCCGCAGCAGGCCTTCGACGGTGGTGTCGGCCATGAAGCGCACGCCGCGCGCGCGCAGCACATCGACCAGGCCGAGGCAGGTCTTCAGGCAATCGGCCGCGCATTCGCTCGGCGTGTGGATGGCACCGGCGATGTGCGGTTGGTAGTGCGTGAGCGCCGGCTCGATGGCCACGCACTCGGCGGCGTCCACCGCGCGCTGCACCACGCCCAGCGACTGCTGCAGTGCCAGCTGGCGCGTGGCCGACCGGAACGAGGCCGCGGCGCTGTACAACACCAGTTTGCCGGTGGCCGAAAAATCGCAGTCGAGGGCCTCGCGCTGCATCATGCGTTCGAACGCCACGCGGCTCTGCGCCGCCAGGGCCAGGAGCGCCACCGTGGTGCTGCGCGAAGTGGCGGCGTTGCAGGCCGCCAGGAACTGCAGACCCCAGCGCCATTGCCGCGGGTCGAGCTGCGGGCTGAGCTTGAGCGGCGAGCTTCTGGAGAACAGCAGCTTGGGCAACTGGCCCCAGATGGCCGGATCGGCCAGCGGCTGCACGTAGGAATAACTGAGCTGCGCGCCATTGCCCGCGCTCGCGCCGCCACCGGGCGCGCCGCGGTCGACCACGGTCACGTCGAAGCCCGCGTCGCTCAGGCGGTAGGCCGTGGCCAGACCGACGATACCCGCGCCCATCACACACACCTGTTTGGCCATAGTCTTTTGCCCTTCCCTGGAAGGCTCGACTTTAGGGAACGGCCGCCGTTTTGAACAATGCGGAAATCGGGGCTACCCATGATGTGAGGTTATGGGCGCAATGGCAACGCCCATGAGTTTTAGACATGGGCGGCCTCTCAAAATGAATTTCCGGCTTGGCCAGCCTCTGCCTACACTGACCCGGCGTTTCAAGTTCGAACCGTGTCAACCGCCCCCGAAAGGACCCGCATGAAATCCTGCTTCCTGACCACCGCTTCCGTCCTGGCCTGCGGCCTGCTGGCTTCGGCCCATGCCGACACGCTCTCCAAAGTCACCGATAGCAACAAGATCACCGTGGCCTACCGCGAGTCGTCCGTGCCGTTCAGCTACCTGGCCGGGGCGGGCAGTGCGGTGGGCTTCTCGGTCGATGTGTCGAATGCCATCGTCGAGGCCGTCAAGAAGAAAGTCAACAAGCCCGGACTTGAGGTTGCCACCATGCCGGTGACGTCGCAGAACCGCATCCCGCTGCTGGCCAACGGCACCATCGATCTCGAATGCGGCTCCACCACCAACAACACCACGCGCGGCCAGGAAGTGGCGTTTGCCGTGAACCATTTCTACACCGGCACGCGGCTGCTGGTGAAGAAGTCGTCGAACATCAAGAACTACGCCGACCTGGCCGGCAAGAACGTGGCCAGCACCACCGGCACCACCAACGCGCAGGTGATCCGGAAGTACAACGCCGACAACAACCTCGGCATGAACGTCGTGCTCGGCAAGGACCACGACGATTCGCTGCTGATGGTCGAAGGCGGCCGTGCCGTGGCCTTTGCGATGGACGACATCCTGCTGTTCGGCCTGAAGGCCAATTCGAAGGACCCGGCCTCGCTCGACGTGGTGGGCGATTCGCTGCAGGTCGAGCCCTATGCCTGCATGGTCAGGAAGGACGACCCGGCCTTCAAGGCGCTGGTCGACGGCGTGATCACCGGGCTGATGAAGTCGGGCGATTTCGAGAAGCTGTACACCAAGTGGTTCATGTCGCCGATCCCGCCGAAGAACATCAACCTGAATTTGCCGATGAGCCAGCAGTTGAAGGACAACCTGAAAGCCTTCAGCGACAAG
>JAQGMQ010000655.1 GCA_028292305.1 Rhodoferax sp. | reverse complement strand
GGCTACGGCACGCACGGCACGGTCCATATCGTCATCAACAATCAGATCGGCTTCACCACCTCCGATCCGCGCGATTCACGCTCGACGCTGTATTGCACCGATGTGGTCAAGATGATCGAAGCGCCCGTGCTGCACGTGAATGGGGACGATCCTGAGGCCGTCGTGCTGGCCACGCAGATCGCGCTGGAATACCGCATGGAATTCCAGAAGGACGTGGTGGTCGACATCATCTGCTTCCGCAAGCTCGGCCACAACGAGCAGGACACGCCCGCGCTGACCCAGCCGCTGATGTACAAGAAGATCGCCAAGCACCCCGGCACGCGCAAGCTGTACGCCGACAAGCTGCAGGCGCAGGGCTTCGGCGAAACGCTGGGCGACGACATGGTCAAGTCCATGCGCGCCGCGCTCGACGCCGGCAAGAACACCTTCGACCCGGTGCTGACCAACTTCAAGAGCAAGTTCGCGGTCGACTGGTCGCCGTTCCTCGGCAAGAAGTGGACCGACGCCGGCGACACCGCCATCCCGATGGCCGAGTGGAAGCGCCTGGCCGAGAAGATCACCACCATCCCGGCCAGCGTCACGCCGCACAACCTGGTCAAGAAGGTGTACGACGACCGCGCCGCCATGGGCCGCGGCGAGATCCCGGTCGACTGGGGCATGGGTGAACACATGGCCTTCGCCTCGCTGGTGGCCAGCGGCTACCCGATCCGCCTGTCCGGCGAAGACTCGGGCCGCGGCACGTTCACGCACCGCCACGCCGTCATTCACGACCAGAACCGCGAGAAGTTCGACGAAGGTACGTACACGCCGCTGCAGAACGTGGCCGACAACCAGGCACCGTTCGTGGTCATCGACTCGATCCTGTCCGAAGAAGCCGTGCTGGCTTTCGAATACGGCTATGCGTCGAACGACCCGAACACCTTCGTCATCTGGGAAGCCCAGTTCGGCGATTTCGCCAACGGCGCGCAGGTGGTGATCGATCAGTTCATCGCCTCCGGCGAAGTGAAGTGGGGCCGCGTCAACGGCATCACGCTGATGTTGCCGCACGGCTACGAAGGCCAGGGCCCGGAGCATTCGTCCGCCCGCCTGGAGCGCTTCATGCAGTTGAGCGCCGACGCCAACATGCAGGTGGTGCAACCCACCACCGCCAGCCAGATCTTCCACCTGTTGCGCCGCCAGATGGTGCGCAACCTGCGCAAGCCGCTGGTCATCATGACGCCGAAGTCGCTGCTGCGCGCCAAGGACGCCGCGTCGCCGCTGTCCGAGTTCACCAAGGGCGGTTTCCAGACCGTCATCCCGGAGAACAAGGAACTCAAGGCCGACAAGGTCAAGCGCGTCGTGGCCTGCTCCGGCAAGGTGTACTACGACCTGGCCCGCAAGCGCGAGGAGAAGGAGATCGACGACGTGGTGCTGCTGCGTGTCGAGCAGCTGTATCCGTTCCCGCACAAGGCCTTTGCCGCCGAGCTCAAGAAGTACCCCAACGTCACCGACGTGGTGTGGTGCCAGGACGAGCCGCAAAACCAGGGCGCGTGGTTCTTCGTGCAGCACTACCTGCACGAGAACATGAGCGAAGGGCAGAAGCTGGGTTACTCCGGCCGTGCCGCATCCGCATCGCCCGCTGCCGGGTATTCGCATCTGCACCAGGAGCAGCAAAAAGCCCTGGTCGACGGCGCCTTCGGCAAACTCAAGGGTTTTGTCCTCACCAAGTGACCGAGCCCTGGCTGCGGCTTCGGCCGCGGCTTCACCAGGGCCGAGGAGGCCCTGCGCGCACATCCACGAAGGGGCCCAAGGGCCCTGTGCGCGCGTCGCACCAATAAAAACGGAGTAATTTCAAATGTCCATCGTAGAAGTCAAAGTCCCGCAGCTGTCCGAGTCCGTCGAAGAAGCGACCATGTTGCAGTGGAAGAAAAAAGTCGGAGACAGCGTTGCCGTCGATGAAATCCTGATCGAGATCGAAACCGACAAGGTCGTGCTGGAAGTACCCGCGCCGTCCGCCGGCGTCATCACCGAACTCACCGTGGCCGATGGCGCCACGGTCAAGGCCGAACAGCTGATCGCCCGCATCGACACCGAAGGCAAGGCCGGCGCCGCCGCACCTGCCGCTGCCGCAGCAGCCCCCGCGCCTGCCGCCGCCGCCACCCCGGCACCCGCACCCGCCACCACCGGCGGTTCGATGGCCGGCGTGGCCATGCCTTCGGCCGCCAAGCTGATGGCCGACAACAACCTCGCCAGCGGCTCCGTCGCCGGCTCCGGCAAGGACGGCCGCGTCACCAAGGGCGACGTGCTCGGCGCCGTGGCTTCCGGCTCGGCCGCACCTGCGCCAGCCGCCAAGGCCCCGGCCGCCATCCCCACCGGCGTGCCGACCAAGTCGCTGCCGCAAGTGGCCACCGTGGCCGTGGACCTGGGCGACCGCCCCGAGCAACGCGTGCCGATGAGCCGCCTGCGCGCACGTGTCGCCGAGCGTCTGCTGCAGTCGCAGTCGACCAACGCCATCCTCACCACGTTCAACGAAATCAACATGGCGCCGGTCATGGAAATGCGCAAGCGCTTCCAGGAAAAGTTCGAGAAGGAACACGGCACCAAGATCGGCTTCATGAGCTTCTTCGTGAAGGCCGCGGTGCACGCGCTGAAGAAGTACCCGGTGATCAACGCCTCCGTGGACGGCAACGACATCGTCTACCACGGCTACTTCGACATCGGTATCGCTGTGGGCTCGCCCCGTGGCCTGGTGGTGCCGATTCTGCGCAACGCCGACCAGATGAGCTTTGCCGACATCGAGAAGAAGATTGCCGAATTCGGCAAGAAGGCATCCGAAGGCAAGCTGGGCATGGACG
>JAQGMQ010000232.1 GCA_028292305.1 Rhodoferax sp. | reverse complement strand
CATCAACCTTTCGGTGCACCAGTTGCGCCAGGACGACCTGGTGCAGCGCATCGAACGTGCGCTGCGCAGACACAAGGTCGAAGCATCGTTGATGACGTTCGAAGTCACCGAATCGGTGGCCATGGACGATGCCAGCGGCACGCTGGAAATGTTCAGGCGGCTCGGCGAGATCGGCGTGAAATTATCCATCGACGATTTCGGCACCGGCTATTCAAGCCTGGCGTACCTGCGCAAGCTGCGGGTGAGCCAGCTGAAGATCGACCAGTCGTTCGTGCGCGACCTGGAGACCAGTGCCGACGCCCGCGCGATCGTGAAAGCCGTGATCGGCCTGGCCCATGCGCTCAACCTCAGTGTGGTGGCCGAAGGTGTGGAAACCGTGGCGCAACGCAACGTGTTGACCAAGCTGCACTGCGACGAGCTGCAGGGCTACCTGTACGCCCGGCCGATGTCGGCCGAACTCATGGGCCGGTGGGCGTTGAACATCGACCCGCCGACCGAGCTGAAGTTCGGCAATTCGACCTTCGTCGACGTTTGACGCTAACCCGCGCCGGCCCTGTGGCCGTGGGTGAAGGCCTCCTCGAAGATCGAATACCCCGCCAGGTCGCTGTGCGCGAAGCGCAAGCGCTGCCACGGGCCGGGCTGCGCGGCCTGCAATGCGGCCAGCGCGGCGCTGCCACGCAACCCCGGCACCGGCGTGCTCATGGCGTGGCCGTACCGCGTGATGTCGATGCGCGTCGCCTGCGCTGGCAGGTCGGGATGCGGCGCCGCCAGTTCGCCGAACAAGACGTCGCGCCAGTGCGTCCAGGGCTCGGCGAAAAGCGCCTGGCGGCGTGCCGGGTCCAGGCCGAAAGCCCGGTAGCAACTGAGCACGGTAGCGCCGGGCACGGGTAACAGGCTCTGGTGCGTGGCGTCCACATAACCCAGTCCCTCGGCACCGGGCCGCGTGTCGAACACCACGTTGTCCCAGCTCGGCGCGGCGCCGGGCCGGTCGGCCAACGGTGCGCGCAGGTGAATGTTGGCCACCAGCCATGGCGCGTAACGCAGTTGCACGGCGGCTTCGCGCAGCGCCGGCGGCGGGTTTTCCACCACGCGCGCGGCGATGAACAGAGGCAGCGCGACCACGCATTGCGCGGCTTGCCAACGTTGCACCGAGGCCGTGGCCGGATCGAACACGTCGACTTCGACACCGTGCCGCGCAGCCGCGATGCGCACGACGATGCGGCCGGTGTGCAGCCGGTCTCCCAACGCCGCGGCGAGGCGCCGGGTGAGCCAGGCGTTGCCTTCAGGCCAGGTCAACACCCCTTCGGGTTCGGTGTCGGCCGATGCCTCGCCCGGTGCGTGGAAGCCGTGGCGGCTCGCAAAATAATGCAGCCCGGCCCAGGCCGAAACGCGGCCGGCCCCCGCCCCATAGTCGTCGCGACAGCAGTAGTCGAGGTACCACCGCAGATGGACGTCGTTGAAGCCGTGCGCGTCCAGCCAGGCGGCGAACGTGGTGGCGTCGAGCGTGGCCATGCCCGGCGTCCACGCCGACCGCGCCGTGGGGATGGCGAAGCGGCCCGCCTGCGCCACGGCCTGCGCGAACCGGTGGTATTGCGCGAGCGTTTCGCCCCCCACGTCATGCACCGGCAGCAGGCCTTCCTGCCAGGCGCCGTTGAAGAACAGCCGCTCCTGTGGGCTGTGGCAAAGGTGGCGCTCGTCGTAGGTCCAGCGGCCGGCCACGCGCTGGCGCAGGCCGAATTCCTCGAGCAGATCCTGTACCTCGTGGGCCGCATCGCCGGGCAATGGCAAGTAGTGCGCACCGAGCGGGCAAGCGATGCCATTCACCATGCCGCCGCGGCTGTTGCCGCCAGCGCCGTCTTCCAGTTCAAACAACGCGAAGTCTTCCACGCCACGTTGCCGCAGTGAACGCGCCGCGGCCAGGCCGGCCACGCCACCGCCGGCGATCACCACCGCCACGCGTCGCGTGCGCGTTGGTGCGGGCCACACCCCGCGCTCACGCAGCAAATGCCCGCGCGCCATGTCAATGCCGGTGAAGCCGCCTACCATGTCGGGCGTGGGTGCGCAGCCCAAAAGCGGCAGGCTGCCGGCGCTGGCGAGAAACTGGCGGCGTTGCATGGTGCGTGTGAACGGGGACTAGCGAGCCCGAACCGTCATAGCTGCCCACCAAAGATGAAGCGGTCGGCATCTTCGGCCGCGGGCAGGTAACACGCTTCGCTGCGGCCGAACCACCGGATGCGGTTGTGGGCAACCCAGTCGTAGAGCCGGTCGCGCCACGCCAGCGGCACGACCCGCAACAAAGCTGCCGCACGCCAGGGCCAGCCGAGTCCCTGGGCCATCCGAATGCTGCCTTCTGTCTTGATGAACACCGACCCGCCCTGGACCAGCAGATTGCTCTGGTAGTCTGCGCCCGCCAGGCCGTAGTGCGCATAAAGCGCCTCGCCGAGCGGGGACTGGGCCGCGAGCAGACGGTAGGCCCTGCGCCGGTCATGCCGCAGGACGAAGTTCGCCCAGCCGGAACACAGCACGCAATGGCCGTCGAAAACGATGATCGGCTTGTCGTCCGGGAAAGGCGGCACCGCGCGGTCGTGCCGGTAGCTGAAGGGGGGGAGTGCCATGTGTTCAGTCTGAGGTAAACGTGTCGCAACCGGACAGCGTCAATGTGCGACCACTTTGCCCCATTCCTGTTCATAGGTCTTCACCAGTACCTGGTTCGACAGGCGGTTGACCTCGGCCGGAACACGCGCCATGTCGAGCGGGAAATCGAACAACAAGGGCAGGCTTGCCAGGTCGAGAAACCGCAGGCCCGCAGGCAGAGCCTGGGGCAGCCGCCAGGGCCGGTGGCTGGCAATCACGAAGCCCCACTCGCCGAAGCTCGGCACGTGGGCATGGTAGGGGGTGGCGATGAGGCCTACCGATTCGATCGTCTGCACCACGGTCCAGAAACTCTGCCGCGCGACCAGCGGCGACGTGGTTTGCACCACCGCATAACCGCTGGCGGCCAGGCGCCGATCGAGCAGGGCGTAGAAGCTGTTGCTGTAGAGCTTGCCGATGGAAAAATTGGTGGGGTCGGGGAAGTCGACGACGATCACGTCGAAGGTATCGTCACTCTGGTCGAGCCACTGGAACGCATCGGTGTTGACGATCTTGACCTTGGGCGACGACAGCGATCCGGCGTTGAGCCGCGCCAGTGTGGGCTGTGCCGTGAAGAGCCGCGTCATGGCCGGATCGAGTTCGACCAGCGTTACCGATTCGACACCTGGGTACTTCAAAATTTCGCGCACCGCCATGCCGTCACCGCCCCCCAGCACGGCCACCTTTCGGGGTGCGCCGTGGGCCGCCATGGCCGGGTGCACCAGTGCCTCGTGGTAGCGGTATTCGTCACGCTCGGCAAACTGCAGGTTGCCGTTCAGGAACAGACGGTGGCCGGCCTTGCCGTTGGTGACCACGATGCGCTGGTAGGGCGAGCTGGCGCTGAACACCACGCCGTCCTGGTAGAACTTGTCTTCGGCAAAGCGTGTGATGTGGTCCGCGCCTGCGAAGCCGGCGCCCAGGGTCGCGAGCACGGCGACGCAGGCACCGGCATGGACCCGCGGGTGCGGCAAAACGTGGCGGAAGATCCACAACGCCCACAGCGCCACTGCCGCATTCATCAGGCCGAACAACAGCCCGGTGCGGATCAGCCCCAGCTGCGGCACCAGCACCAGCGGAAACGCCACTGACACGGCCAACGCACCGAGGTAGTCGAAGGTCAACACCTGCGACACCAGGTCTTTCAAGGCCACGTTGCGCCGGAGGATGCGCATCACCAGCGGGATCTCCAGCCCGACCAGCGCGCCGACCACGAAGACCATGCCGTACAGCAGCAGCCGAAAGCTGCCGGGCAGGTAGGCGTTGGCCAGGAACAGCACCGCCGGCAACGCACCGCCGGCCAGTGCCACGAGCAATTCGATGCGCAGGAAATGCGCTGGCAACTGGCGCTCGAAAAACCGCGACAGGTACGAGCCGACGCCCATCGCGAAGAGGTAGCTGCCGATGATGGTGGAGAACTGCAATACCGAGTCGCCCAGCAGGTACGACGCGAGCGCCCCCGCCGCCAGCTCGTAGACCAGGCCGCAGGCCGCCACCACGAAAACGCTGGCCAGCAGCGCGATCTCGACCGGGCGTGGCGCGGCGGCCGCGCGCCGCAGCAGGGCGGCCGAAGTCTTCACCCGTGGATCGCCGCCGCCACGATGATCGAGATGCCCAGGCACATGGCCGCCACCACCACGCCGAGCGCGACGTTCTGCTTCTCGACGATCTCGGCCCACAGGTCGTACGGCGTGAGCTTGTCGATGAGGACGAAGCACAGCCAGAAGATGATCACGCCGATCAGCGCGAACAGGATCGAGCCGAGGAAGGCGGCGGGTCTGTGCCATTCAAGTGCCATGGGAATCTCCTGGTGAAAATTGGGTGGGTCGGCCAGCCACGAGGAAGGCCGTCATTTGTGTCCGCCGCCGCTCGAAAAACCGCCATAGGAGCCGCCCGAGCTGCGCGAAGAAGAAGAGCTGCAATTCTCCACCTGCGGGTCGCAGGACGAGCAGCGGCCCATCAACGCCAGCAGCACGAGGATCAGCACCACCACCACGACGACGGTGATGCAGCCGACCCCGCCGCTGCGGCTCACGGGTGACGCGTCGCTGCGCTTGAGCAGGTCCTTCTTGCCTTCGAGTTTGAAGGCCATGGCCACGGCGTCGCTGCTGATCTGGCTGCCGGCGGACCAGGTCAGCTCGTTGCGCGACTGCTCCAGCGACAG
>JAQGMQ010000631.1 GCA_028292305.1 Rhodoferax sp. | reverse complement strand
CGCCCTGGCTGTCCACCGCGATGCCACCCAGCGCCGCGCCGAGGGCAATGGCCACCTGGAAGCCGCTGACCAGCAGCGCCTGGCCGGCCTCGGGCGCATCGGGCACGGCTTCCAGCATCCAGCTGGTGAACGCCACCGGGATCAGGCCGAAGCCCAGGCCCCAGACCACGACGACCGCGGAGCCCATCACCAGGCCGCCACTGGTCGCCATGGACGCCAACAGCAGGACGCCGGCGATCAGCGCCGCCGCGAGCAAGGTCGTGCCGCGCACGCTGCGCGCCACCAGGCCACCACCGGCAAACGTGCCGACGAAACCCGCCGCGCCATAGACCAGCAGCAAGGCCGTGACCTCGGCTGGCGCCAGGCCGAACACCTGCTGCAACAACGGCTTCAGGTAGGTGTACGCCGCGAAGTGCCCCGCGATCAGGAACAGCACCGCCAACAGACCGACCTGCGCCATCGGCCGGGTCAGCGGCGTGAGCAGGTCGCGCGGGCGAATGGCGCGTGCGGGCGGCATCGCCGGCAACAGCCACACCTGGAACACCAGCACCGCCGCCGCCAGCGCCGCCGTGACGCCGAACGCCACCCGCCAGCCCGCCAGGTTGCCCACCAGCGCACCGGCCGGCACACCGAACACGGTGGCCACGGAAATGCCCGCCAGCACATACGACATGGCACGCGGCAACAACGCCGCCGGCACCAGGTGCGACGTGGCGCTGGGCGCGAACGTCCAGAAGCCACCGACACACAAGCCGAGGAAGAAGCGCGCAACCAGCATGGTGGTGAAGTTGGGCGCGAAAGCCGCCAGCAGGTTCGACACCACCAGCAGCGCCGACAGCGCCAGCAGCACGGCGCGCCGGTCGAGCCGACCCGACAGCACGATCAGCCCTGGCCCGGCCAGTGCGGCAATGATGCCGGGGATGGTGACCATCAAGCCGGCCGTGCCCTCGGACACGTTCAGCCCTTCGGCGATGTTGGTGAGCAGGCCGATGGGCATGAACTCGGTGCTGACGGTGGCAAACGTGCCCACCGCCATCGAGGCGACCGCCAGCCAGGCGGCCCGCGGCGATTTCGCGAACAGCGCATCCGGCGTGTCAACGCCTGGTGATGAAGCAGCGTGCATGGCGGCCTACCAGGGCAGGGTGTCGTTCATGTGGAAGAAGCCGCCGCTCGGCCCGTCGTCGGGCAGGGTGGCCAGGATCACGCTGGTCTTGGCGCCGTCGACGATGCTCATCGGCGCGGCGCTGCCGCCCATCGAGGTTTGCACCCAGCCCGGGTGCGCCGAATTCACCTTGACCGTGCTGCCCTTGAGCTCATAGGCCAGGTGCACGGTGTAGGCGTTGAGGATGGTCTTGGAGCTGTCGTAGGCCGTCGCCTTGGCGTCGTAGATCGGCGAGCTCGGGTCGGAATGCAGCGTGAGCGAACCCAGGATGCTGGACAGGTTTACGATGCGGCCGGCGGCCGATTTCTTCAACAGCGGCAACAGCGCCTGCGTGAGTGCCACCGGCGCCAGGAAGTTGGTCTCGAGCGTGTCGCGCAGCACGTGTTCGGGCACCGTCGAAGCGGTGAAGCTCGGGGCAATGCCCGGCTCGCCTTCGAGGTACACGCCGGCGTTGTTGATCAAAATGTCGAGCCGGCCGGCCTTGGCTTCGAAGAAGTCGACGGCCTTTTGACGGTCGGCGCGTTTGGTGGCGTCGAAGACGATGGCTTCGGCCTGCACGCCGAAGTCGCGCAGTTGCGCCAGTGCGTCCTGTGCCGCTTCGGCGCTGCGCACGCTGATCACCGGCAGGATGCCGAGCAGGCCCAATTGCTTGGCGGTCTCGAAGCCGATGCCGCGGTTGCCGCCGGTGATGAAAGCGATTCTTTGGTTGATAGGCGTGGCCATGGTGTTTCCCGGTTGGTGAGGTTGAAGCCGCGTCCTCCTGGCGAGTCGGCGGGCCATGGGAAGAATGTAGGCGCGATGCCTCCGCGGATAAATCCGTCATTTGGGAATTCATTTGTTCCCAGCCGCCAACAATCGAGGTGTTTTTGCGCGTGGCGCGCGGCGTTCAGCTGGCCTGCACCGGCACCGGCACCGGCACCGGGAACACGATCCGCACACAAAAGCCGCGGCCCTGCAGGCCTTCGCAGGTTTCAATGCCCGCACCATGCAGCTGTGCAATACCAGCCACCAGCGACAGCCCGATGCCGCTGCCCCGCCCGCCACTGCCGGCCAGCCGGTGGAAGCGCTTGAAGATGGCTTCGTGTTCCGCCAGCGGCACCCCCGGGCCATCGTCCGCCACTTCAAGGAACACCTGCGGGTGTTGCCCTTCGCGCGTGCCGCAGCCGATGCGCACGGTGCCGCCTTCGCGCGTGTAGCGCAGCGCGTTGTCGACCAGGTTGCGCAGCAGGATGCCGATCTCGTCGATGTCGCAGGCGATGCGGCAAGGCGCGGCGGCCAGCTCGATGTGGCGCTGGCGCTGCTCGGCCACCACGTCGAATTCGCTGGCCACATGGCGCACCAGCGCGTCCAGGTCGGCCAGTGGCTGCACGGCGCTGTGGCGCGGCGAATGGGCGCCGGCATTGAGCCGCGCCAAGTCGAGCAACTGCTCGGACAAGCGTGTGCTGCGTTCGGCCACGGCCTGCAGCTTGTGCAGGGCGATGTCCTTATCGGCCAGCGTGGTGGCCCTGAGCGCCACCTGGGCCTGGGCCGACAGGGCCGACAGCGGTGTGCGCAACTCGTGTGCCGCGTCGCCGATGAAGCGGCGCTCGCCCTCCACCGCGTCACTGAGCTGGCCGAGCAGGTGGTTGAAGGATTCGACCAGCGGGCGCAGTTCGGTGGGCAGCGCGGTGGCGGGCAGCGGCGTGAGGTCGAGGCTGCTGCGTTTGCGCAGCGCTTCTTCCACCGCGGCCACCGGTGCCAGCGACTTGCGCACGGCCAGCGCCATGAGCAGGCCCACCAACACCAGCAGCGTCGTGGTGATGCCCAGCGCGGTGAAAGCCTTGTGGCGCAGCTCGGCGTCGATCACGCCGTGCAGGTTGGCCACCTGCACGGTGATGCGGCCGGTGCTGTCCGAGATCGAATAGACCCGCCAGCGCTGGTCCTCCACCGTCTGCGTCGAAAAGCCTTCCTCGAACGAGGGCTGCAGCGCCGTTGCCGGCGCCCCCGGTGCACGCACGGCAAGGTCGGTGCGCCGCGACCAGACCTGGAAGGTGAGGTGTTCGTCGCGCATTTCGTCGTTGAACGCCGGGTCGTTGTTGCGGCGCAGCGTGTCTTCGCGGAGTTGCAGGCGCGGGCCGACCGAGCGCAGTTCGCCGCTGCTCGGGATGCTCATCAGGATCTTGGTGCCGATGGCCTGCAGCTTGCTGTCCCAGATGCTGACCTGGTTGTCCTGCGTGAAGACCACCAGCACCGTGATGGCGCCGGCCCAGCACAGCGTGATGGTGGCCACCAGCACCACCATCAGCCGGCCCTGCAGTGACTTCATGGCGGCCCGCCCGCGTCGCCGATCATGTAGCCCTGGCCATGCACGGTGCGGATCACGTCTTCGCCGAGCTTGCGCCGCAGTTGGTGGATGAACACAGCGATGGTGTTGCTCTCGACCGTGCTCGAGCGGCCATAGACCACGTCTTCCAGATGGTCGCGCGTGACGGTGTGGCCGGGTCGCTGCAGCAAGGCCAGCAGGGTGCGGTATTCCTGCGCGCTGAGCGCCACACGCACGCCGGCGCGGGTCACGGCGCGTTTGCTGCGGTCGAGCTGGATGTCTCCGAACGTGAGCAAGGGCACGACGCTGCCTTCGGCACGGCGCACCACGGCGCGCAGGCGGGCCCACAACTCGTCGAACTGGAACGGCTTGACGAGGTAGTCGTCGGCGCCCGCATCGAGTCCCAGGATGCGCTCGCTGAGCTGGCCGCGCGCGGTGAGGATGATCACCGGCGTGGTGTCGAAGCGGCCCCGCACCGCCTTCAGCACCGACAGCCCCGACTCACCCGGCAGCCCCAGGTCGAGCAGCACCGCCGAATAGCTGTGGTCGACCAGCGCGATGCGTGCCGCCGCGGCATCACCCGCGTGGTCGATGTGCCAGCCGTTCTGGCGCACGCCGTCGCACACGGCTTCGGCCAGCATGGCGTCGTCTTCGACCAGCAGCAGGTGCATGGCTTGGCTTTCTTGCAGGTTGGCGTTGTGGGGAAGCTGCAAATGATGCCAGCGCGCGATTAAACCTCTTTTAACCGCACCTGAACCGCCACCGACCATTGCCCCAATGTGTATAATTCATAACATTCATACACACACCACCATGCGTACCAATATCGTGATCGACGACCAGCTGATGGACGCCGCCATGCAGGCCGGCGGCTTCAAGACCAAGCGCGACGCGGTGGAAGAAGGCCTGCGCCTGCTGGCCCGCCGCGCGGCCTATCAAAATCTGCGTGCATTGCGCGGCAAATTGCAATGGAGCCTGGAAGGCGACTGGCGCGGTGACGCCGGCCATAGCGTGCAGGAGCCGCAAAGCCAGTACACCGCCAAGCCCGCCACCCCGGTCAAGCGCAAGTGATCACCGCCGATTCCAGCATCTGGATCGACTACTTCAAGGGTGCGCCCACAGCGCAGACCGAAGCACTCGACGCGGTGCTGAACGACAGCTCGCACGAACTGGTGCTGCTGGACGTGGTGCTGATGGAGGTGCTGCGTGGCTTCCGGCTTCCGCACGAGTTGCGCTTGGTCAGGGAAGCCCTTGCCGCGCTGCCGGTGGTCACGGCCGGCGGCGAAGCCGTGGCCCTGCTGGCCGCCGACATCTACCGCACGCTGCGCCAGAAGGGCCTGACCGTGCGCAGCCCCATCGACCTGCTGGTGGGCGCCTGGTGCATCGAAAACGACTGCGACCTGATCCAGAACGACCGCGACTACGATGGCATGGTGGCCTTCATGGGCCTGCGCGGCGGCAGCTGAGCCAAGCGCTCCGCGCGCCAGGATCGTATGCACTCGACGGTCTGAAGTTTGTGCGCGGCACACGCTCCGTTTGGTGATAATGCGCCCACGCCAATACGGAGACACAGGATGACCTTCCTCGCAATCGACATTGGCAACACGCGGCTCAAATGGTCGCAATACGCGGAACCGCGACCGGGCGCCCGCCTGCTGGCCCACGGCGCCGAGTTCCTGGAGAACATCGACAAGCTCGCCGACGGCCCCTGGAGCGCGCTCACCCCGCCCACCCGCATGCTCGGCTGCATCGTGGCCGGCGACGCCGTGAAGCGCCGCGTGCACGAGCAGATGGAGCTCTGGGACATCACGCCGCAATGGGTCGTCTCCAGCCCCGAAGAAGCCGGCCTCGTGAACGGCTACGACCACCCCACCCGCCTCGGCGCCGACCGCTGGGTCGCCATGATCGGCGCCCGCCACCGCATGCTGGCCCGCGGCCCGGCCCGGCCGATGGTGGTGGTGATGGTCGGCACGGCGGTCACGGTGGAAGCCATCGACGCCAGCGGCAAGTTCCTCGGCGGCCTGATCCTGCCCGGCCACGGCATCATGCTGCGCGCCCTCGAATCCGGCACCGCCGGCCTGCACGTGCCCACCGGCGAAGTGCGCGAATTCCCTACCAACACCAGCGACGCACTGACCAGCGGCGGCACCTATGCCATCGCCGGCGCGGTGGAACGGATGGTGCAGCACGTGCGCATGCACTGCGGGGCCGAGCCGGTGTGCACCATGACAGGCGGTGCGGGCTGGAAGATGGCGCCGAGCATGTCGGTGGCGTTCGAGTTGGTGGATAACCTGATTTTCGATGGGCTGCTGGAGATGGCGAAAAGGCGGTTCGCCGCTTGAGGCAGGCCCAGGATGCCAGGACGCGGAGTTGCGCTTGCCCGCATGTCGGCGGCTGATGACTTGTCTCCTCTCACGCGTGCGGGAGAGGGTCGGCGTGACGCGCAGGGATGTCAATCGCCACCCTCACCCCAGCCCTCTCCCGCACGCGGGAGAGGGAGTAAATACCGTGACGGTAGCAAGCGCAGCGAGGCGTCCGGGATCCGGCTCCCGGCCCCCTCCCCACCCCCTCTAAATGCGCCGAGGAGCGGAGGGTTTGGCGGATCAGGGCTGGCGTTGTTTGAGCCGCAGGCGAGTTTCGCCAGACCCCGCCAAATGCGAGCACCGCAGGCTCCCGCAGCGAGAGCGCAGGGCGCAGTTAGTGGGGGCGCTTTCTTTTCGTGAGGTTTCTTGTGCGCACAAGAAATGTCACTCGCCAGTCGGTGCGACTACCGGCCAGCAGCGTCAACCAACGTTGACAAATCAACCAGCCTTGCCCCCCCTGAACCAAGCCCTTCGACAAAGCTCACACGGCTCAAGACGGCCAGCGCGTGAAGCCACTCACCCCAACCACACTAACCCCCTTTCAACCCATCCACCGCCTGAAACATAGCCTGCCTGGCCTGGCTGATCAACTGCCCCTTCCACGCATCCGTATCCACATAAAACGCATCCAGCAGATGCTTCTTGATATCCGCAGCCAAAGCCCCCGGCGCCTCCGGATGCCGGTGCAGCCAATGGTCTCCCCTGAGCGCCTGCATCATCTGCAGCAGCGGCTCGGTGCCGAATTCCAGCGCGATGCCGGTGTACTGCGCATGCGGGCATTCGTCGTACACGGCATTGAAGGTCAACCCGGTCAGGAAGGCCGAGGTCGACGACCCGTCGTAGATCGACGTGACCGCGTCGCCCCACCAGGCCCGCGCCCGCTGCAGCGCCGCGGCGTCGTTGCGGCAGGCAAAGATGCGCTCACCGATGCCGCTCGGGCCGAGCCCGGTGTGCAGGTCGATCCATGCCAGTTGGCGCACCCGGCCGGCGTAGGTTTGCAACACCTTGCGCCAGGCCAGGTTGCTCCAGGTGGGCGCCACACCGCCGTAGAACAGGCCGTCGGCAAACTCGTGCTGGCCCTGGCTGATCGCGGCCTGCAGCGCCTTGGGGCCGTGGGTGGCCACGTACAGCGCGATGGCCGCGGTGTTGGTCAGGGTGGGCGGCCACTCCTCGGGCAGCAGCATGTCGTGCACATCGTGGTAGGGCTTGTTCACCGGCAGCGGCTGGCTGAAGTCGTGGAAGTTGCGGTTCAGGTCGACGTTTTCATGGGTCACGCGGCGCGTGTGCGAAAAGCCATAAGGGTTGAGCGCATGCACATACAACACGGCCACGCCGGCCTGGTGCGCCTTGTCGCGCCACTCGGCGTCGTGCAGCGCGAACACCTGCACGCCGCTGCCCGCATGGCCTTCCACGCCGTGGCAGGCACTGGTGACGATGAGCAGGCGCTCGGCGTCGTGGGCGCCGTCCAGAGCCACGTCCATGGCCAGGGTTTCGCCGTCGACGCCTGTCTCGGGGTGCACCTGCGCCGTGACCGCCAGGCCGGCGGCCGCGGCCGCTTCAAGGAACTTGAGCCGCGCCTCGGCGTAGCTTTTCGAGAATGCCGCAGGGACGCCGATCATGGCCGCGCGTCAGGACCGCGCCAGGAAGGCTTCGGCCAGCTGCACCCAGTAGGTCGCACCGAGGGGGATCAGGTCGTCGTTGAAATCGTAGCTCGGGTTGTGCAGCGTGCACGGCCCGCCGCCGTGGCCCATCTCGCGGTGCGCGCCGTCGCCGTTGGCGATGAACACATACGCGCCGGGCTTGGCCTGCAGCATGAAGGCGAAGTCTTCGGCGCCCATGGTCGGCTCCTGCTTGACCACGTTGGCCGCGCCCACGATACCGGTCATCACCTGACGCGCAAACGCCGCCTCTTCAGGGTGGTTCACCGTGGGCGGGTAGTTGCGCTTGAAGGCGAATTCGCAACGGGCGCCAAACGCCGCGCTGATGTTTTCGGCCACCTGCTGCATGCGCTGCTCGATCAGGTCGAGCACCTCCAGCGAGAAGGTGCGCACCGTGCCCTGCAGTTCGCAGCTGTCGGGCACCACGTTGGTGGCGGCGCCGGCGTGGATCATCGTCACCGAGATGACGCCCGCGTCGATCGGCT
The DNA here is from genome assembly GCA_028292305.1 of Rhodoferax sp. Taxonomy (GTDB): domain Bacteria; phylum Pseudomonadota; class Gammaproteobacteria; order Burkholderiales; family Burkholderiaceae_C; genus Rhodoferax_B. The sequence continues at coordinate 9,143 of JAQGMQ010000631.1, read as the reverse complement.
TCATGTTGCGACTGATGATGGTCTGGAAACCCTGCACCATCTGGCAGGCGATCGGCACCGGGTCGATGCCGTTGTGCGGGAGTGCGGCGTGGCTGCCCTTGCCGTGGATGGTGATCTTGAACTCGTTGCTCGACGCCATCACCGGCCCCGGGCTCACGGCGAATTGGCCCACCGGCATGCCGGGCCAGTTGTGCATGCCGAACACGGCCTCCATCGGGAACTGCTCGAACAGGCCTTCCTTGATCATCTCGCGCGCGCCGCCGCCGCCTTCTTCGGCCGGCTGGAAGATCAAATAGACCGTGCCGTCGAAGTTGCGGTTCTTGGCCAGGTGCTGGGCCGCGGCCAGCAGCATCGCGGTGTGGCCGTCGTGGCCGCAGGCGTGCATCTTGCCGTCGTGCTGGCTCTTGTGGGCAAAGGTGTTGAACTCCTGCAGCGGCAGCGCGTCCATGTCGGCGCGCAGGCCCACGGCGCGGGTGCCGTTGCCATGCTTGATGATGCCGACCACGCCGGTCGTGCCCAGCCCGCGGTGGATCGGAATGCCCCATTCCGTGAGCTTGGCGGCCACCACGTCGGCGGTGCGCACTTCCTCGAAACACAGCTCGGGGTGGGCGTGGATGTCGCGGCGCACGGCGGCGATGCCGGCGGCCTGGGTGACGATGGAGTCGATGACTTTCATAAAGCGTTCCTGTAGCGATGAACCAGAACCCGGCGACAAGGGGCAAAAAAGGGGCGCATCGGACCCAATCGGCGGCCCGTGGCATGCGCCGTGCATGCATGCTTCGCGCCAACAGTCTAGCTTTAGCCCAATGTCCGGCACTTCTCGTCGGGATACGTGAAAATACTGCAATGATCTCCACCCCTGCTTTGCAATTGGCCCAGACGCTGGTTCGCATGAACACCGTCAGCCACAACTCCAACCTCGAACTGATCCATTTCGTGCGCGACACGCTGGCCGGGCTCGGGGTCAAGAGCCGCCTCACCTACAACGCCGACAAGACCAAGGCCAACCTGTTCGCCACCCTGGGCGAGGGCAAGCCGGCCGGCATCATCCTCTCGGGCCACACCGACACCGTGCCCTGGGACGGCCAGGACTGGACCATGGACCCGCTCTCGGCCGTGGTGAAAGACGGCTTTCTCTACGGCCGCGGCAGCTGCGACATGAAGAGCTTCATCGCGATTGCGGTGGCCCACGCCGAAAACTTCCTGCACAGCCCGGCGCCTTTTGCCGTGCACCTCGCGCTGAGTTATGACGAGGAAGTGGGCTGCTTCGGCGTGAAGGAACTGATTGCCGACATGCGCGACGCCGGCGTCAAGCCCCTGGCCTGCATCGTCGGCGAGCCCACCAGCATGGTGCCGGCCATCGCCCACAAGGGCGTGTACCGCTACAAGTGCTGCGTGCGTGGCAAAGAGGCGCATTCGTCGCTCACGCCGATCTCGGTCAACGCCATCGAGATGGCGGCCCGGGTGGTCGGCAAGATCCGCGACATGGCCGAGGACATGCAGGCCAACGAGCCGCGCTACGAAGGCTTCGACGTGCCGTTTTCCACCGCCAGCGTGGGCCAGTTCCACGGCGGCATCGCCGACAACGTGGTGCCGCGCGACGCCGAGTTCCGCTACGAGTTCCGCGACCTGCCCACGGCCGACGCACGGGCCATGCAGCAGGAGGTGATCGCCTTCACCGAAGCCAGGACGCCCGCCATGAAAAAGGTGGCCGCCGACGCCGGCTTCCGCTTCGAGACCATCTGCGAGATCCCCAGCTTCCTGGGCTCGGCCAACGACGCGGTGACCCGGCTCGCCCAGCGCCTGTCGAACGAGACAGGCACCACGCTGGTGGCCTTCGGCACCGAAGCGGGGCTGTTCAAGAACTCGGGCATCCCCACCGTGGTGTGCGGCCCGGGCAGCATCAACCAGGCGCACCAGCCCGACGAGTTCGTGAGCCTCACGCAACTCGAGCGCTGCGAAGACTTCATGCGCGGCCTGGCCGCCACCACGGCGTTTGAATAGACACCCAGCCAGCGTCCAGCCAGCGAGCCCACCATGACCGCAACCATCACCCTGCACGCCGAACCCACCCAGGTGCTCGGCGCCTGCCCGCACGACTGCCCCGACACCTGTTCGCTGGTGACCACGGTGCAGGACGGCGTGGCCCTGAAGGTGCACGGCAACCCCGCGCACAAACACACCGATGGCGTGTTGTGCGCCAAGGTGTCGCGCTACACCGAACGCACCTACCACCCCGACCGTTTGCTCACGCCGATGAAGCGCGTGGGCCCCAAAGGCGCGGGGCAGTTTGAGTCGGTGTCGTGGGAGTCGGCACTTGACGACATCGGCGCCAGGCTTGCGGCCATCGCTGCCCGCAACCCCGAAGCCATCGTGCCGTACAGCTACGCCGGCACCATGGGCCAGGTGCAGGGCGAGAGCATCGCGGCGCGTTTCTTCCACAAGCTCGGCGCCTCGCTGCTGGACCGCACCATCTGCTCGTCGGCCGGTGGCGAGGGCCTGGTGCAGACGCTGGGCGGCAAGGTCGGCATGAAGGTCGAGTTCTTTGCCGAGGCCAGGCTCATCATCATCTGGGGCAGCAACTCGATCGGCAGCAACCTGCATTTCTGGCGTTACGCGCAGCAGGCCAAACGCGCCGGCGCCAGGCTGGTGTGCATCGACCCGCGCCGCACCGAGACCGCCGAGAAATGCCACGAACACATCGCGCTGCGCCCCGGCACCGATGCCGCACTGGCCCTGGCGCTGATGCACCAGCTGATCACCTTCGACTGGCTCGACCACGACTACATCGCCCGCCATACCCTGGGCTGGGACGCGCTGCGCGAACGCGCGCTGACCTGGACGCCCGAACGCGCGGCCGAAGTCTGCGGCGTGCCGGCCGCGCAGATCCGCCGGCTGGCGCAGGACTACGGCGAATGCTTCTTGCAAAAGCAGCCCGCGGCCATCCGCCTGAACTACGGCATGCAGCGCACCCACGGCGGCGGCAACGCGACCCGGGCGGTGGCCAGCCTGCCGGCCCTGATCGGTGCCTGGCGCCACCGTGCGGGCGGCATGTTGCTGAGCAGCTCGGGCCAGTATCCGGTGGACCGCGCCGCGCTGCAACGGCCCGACCTGCTGGCCGGCCGCTGGCCGCGCACCATCAACATGAGCACCATCGGTGATGCGCTGCTGGACCCGGTGGCGCCGAAGATCGAAGCCGTCATCGTCTACAACAGCAACCCGGTGGCCGTGGCGCCCGAGTCGGGCAAGGTGGTGCGCGGCTTTGCGCGCGAAGACCTGTTCACCGTGGTGCTGGAGCACTTCCAGACCGACACCGCCGACTACGCCGACTACGTGCTGCCGGCCACCACCCAGCTCGAACACTGGGACGTGCACAGCTCCTACGGCCACACCGACGCACTGCTCAACCAGCCGGCCATCGCGCCGCTGGGCCAGGCCCGGACCAACACCCAGATCTTCCGTGAACTGGCGGCGCGCCTGGGCTTCACCGAGCCGTGTTTCCAGGACAGCGACGAGACCCTGTGCCGCGCCGCGTTCGGCGACAAGGTCAGCTTCGACACGCTGCTGCAGCACGGCTTTGCCACACTGCCCATTGCCGATGCGCCATTTGCCGAAGGCAACTTCCCGACCCCTTCGGGCAAGTGCGAATTCTTCAGCGCGCGACTGGCGGCGCAGGGCCAGGACGGCCTGCCCGACTACCTGCCCAACCACGAAGCCGTGGGCACATCGGCCGACTACCCGCTGGCCATGATTTCACCACCGGCGCGCAACTTCCTGAACTCGACTTTCGTCAACGTGACCAGCCTGCGCGCGATCGAAGTCGAGCCCCTGCTCGAGATCAACGAAGCCGACGCACTGGCGCGCGGCATCGCCACCGGCGCCACGGTGCGGGTGTTCAACAGCCGCGGCAGCTACCGCTGCAAGGCCAAGGTGACGGCGCGTGCGCGGGCCGGCGTGGTGCACGGCATGGGTATCTGGTGGCGCAAGCTGGGCCTGGACGGCACCAACGTGAACGAACTCACGAGCCAGCGGCTGACCGACATGGGCCGGGCACCAACGTTCTACGACTGTCTGGTGGAAGTGGAATTGGCCGACGCCTGAAGCGGCGTACGGCATCTGCAAAGACCGACGGGGCCGGCGCGATGGCGGCCCCTGGTCAGGACGGACTAGGCCGCCACGGCCTTCTTGCCGGCCTTCGCCTTGCCTGCGGGCTCGACGGGGTTCACGACCTGCCAGATGGTCTTGAACTTGGTTTCAGGGATCGGCAATGGCTGGGTGCGTGGCGCCTCGGCGCGGGTAGCTGAAGCACTGGCGGAAGCGGAAGCAACTTTCTTGGTCATGGAATATTCTGCGGTTTCGAGGGGGCCGATTGTCGCAGCATCGGCCAACGCCTTGCCAGACCCCGGTCATGGGCCGTGGCTGGCAGCCCACAAGCCGCCGTAAACGGGCGCCAGAGCAGGCCGCAAACCACGCGCCGGCCATACCGCAAATGCCACCGTCCAGACGGCGCTGCGCCCAGCGTCAGCGCTTGCGGGCACAATGCGCCCTTTCCCTTCTTTCCCTTTCGCATTGCGCCGCCCCGTCTGGCGCGCCGCCCGCACCGAACATGAACGACACGAGCACCGTGGTCCCAGTGACCACCCCCGCCACCCCCGACGCCCACGAAGCCGCGCCTGCCACCGCGGCCAACACCGGCATCGAAACCGGCATTGAAGCCAGCACATCGGCACCGGAAGCCTCCGTAGCCTCGCCAGCGGCAACGCCCGAGACTGCGCAAGATGCGCGGCCACCCCGCGGCCCACGCCCCCCACAAACCGGCAAGCCGCGCGACGGCCGGCCCGGCAACGAACGTGGCGCTCGGGGCCCAGGCGGCCCAGGTGGCGCACGCAGAAATGGACCACGCGAAAGTGGTGCCGCCGACGGCAACCGCCGCACCGGCAAGCCGCAGGCGCCGGCCCGCCCGCAGCCGCAGTTGCACCCCGTGCTGCTGCGCCTGCGCGAGCTGTATCCGGCGGTGTTCGGCCAGAAGCCGCTGCCCTTGAAGCTCGGCACGTTCCACGACATCGTGGCCGCGCACCCCGAGGCTTTCGACGCCAAGGAACTGCGCGAAGCGCTGGGCCAGCACACCCGTTCGAGCCGCTACCTCGAGCAAGTCGCCACCGGCGTGAAGCGTTGCGATCTGCAGGGCGAGCCGGTGGAAGACCTGGCGCCAGAACACGTGCACCAGGCCATCATGGAGATGTCGCGCCGCGACCGCTCCGGCTCGCGTGAAGCCGCGCAGGCCAAGGTCCGCCTGCGCCTGAAGAACGCTTTCGAAGCCTCGGGCCTGAGCCGCGGCGAATACGCCGAACGCGTGAAGCCGCCGATCGAAGAATGGAACGCGCTGCTCGACCACGCCTATGCCGAACACGGCGCAACCGGCGCCAAGCGCGAAGCCCTGCGCCGCGCCTATGAAGCCAGCGGCCAGACGCCCGAGCAGTTCGCCAGCGACTACGGGTTGGAGCTGGACACCGTCAAGGCCGCCATCGCCTAGTCAAGCGAAGCGGCTCAGTCGGCAAAGCCGAACAGCCGCTTCGGCGTGTCCCACAAGATAGCCTGGCGTGCGGCTGCGTCGGGCACCAGCTGGCCGAACACCTCCAGCAGCGGGCCGTAGTCGATGCGGGCCGGCGCGCGCAGGAACGGCCAGTCCGATCCCCACATCAAGGCCTGCGGCGTGAACGCGCCGATCAGCGCCTGCACATACGGCCAGGCGTCGGGATGCGGGAACGGCAACACTGACGTCTTCACCAGGCTCGACAGCTTGGCGTAGGCCCGGCCGGTCTCTGCCAGCTTCAGCAAGGCCTGAAAACCCGGCCGCGCCAGCCCCGCCTCGGGGTCGGGCCGGCCGCAGTGGTCGAACAACAAGCGCACGCCGCTGTCCTGCAGCATCGGCCCCATGGCCACCAGCTGGTCGTGCTGCACCTGCACCGCGGCATACATGCCCAGCTCGCGCAGCAGGGCCAGCATGGGTGCTGCGTCGTTGTAGAAGTCGGTGCCCAGCAGCGCGGCGTTCAGCGTCACGCCCACCACACCCTGCGCCTGCAGCTCCTGCAGCTGGCCGCGACTGACGTCGTTGGGCACCACGGCCGCGCCCTTGTAACGGCCGGCGCCGCGCTTCAGCGCATCCAGCAGGCAGCGGTTGTCGTAGCCATAACCCGAGTTCGGGCCGACGATCAGCGCGTGTTGCACACCGTGCGCGTCGAGCACGCGGCCCAGCGCATCGGCGGTGGCGATCTCGTGGCCCGTGGGCCGGTAGAACGTGTCCTCGGGATAGGGAAAAGCCGCCGGGTCGAACACGTGCACGTGGCAGTCGATCTTGCGCTGGCTGATCGCGATGGGGTTCGTCATGAACAAGTCTCCTGGTGTTGATAAGGCGTGGGCCACGGCCCGAGCCTACTGCAAACGACAGAGTGGAAACCCTGGTTTAACCATTGCGGATCGCAATGCGCCTATTGCGGCCATTGCATTTACAGGCTGTGCGCCGGCTCCTACGATCCGCCTCCAATGTGCCCCGTCGGCACGGCGGCGGGACGACCAGGAGACTGTTTTGAAGATTTGTGTATTGGGTGCCGGCGCGCTGGGTTGCGCCATCGGCGGTGTGTTGACCGAAGACGGCCACGAGGTCTGGCTGGTGAACCGCGGCCGAGCCCATGTCGACGCCATGCTGCAGCACGGCCTGGTGATGCGCGAGGGCGGCGTGGACCGCACGGTCAAGGTGCATGCCGCCACCGACACGCAAGCCATCGGTGTGGTCGACCTGGTGATCGTGTTGGTGAAGTCGTTCCACACCCGCGAGGTGATCACCTCGGCGAAGGCCATCGTCGGGCCCGACACGACCGTGTTGTCGCTGCAGAACGGCCTGGGCCACGAGGACATCCTGGCCGAGGTGGTGGGCCGCCAGCACGTGCTGGCCGGCAAGACCTACACCGGCGGCGTGATGCTCGCGCCCGGCCACATCCTGAGCGGCACCAGGGGCAAGGAAACCATCATCGGCGAACTCGACGGCTCGCTGAGCGGACGCGTGCAGCGCATCGCCGCCGCCTTCAACCACGCCGGTCTGGCGACCCAGGTCAGCGACAACATCCTCGGCACCATGTGGGACAAGCTGCTGGTCAACGTGGCCACCGGCGCACTGGGCGCCGCCACCGGCCTGACCTATGGCGATTTGTACGACGTGCCCGAGATCGAGGCCTGCGCCGTGGCGGCCGTGGCCGAGGCCATGGCCGTGGCCACGGCAGCGGGTGTAACGCTCGGCACCACCGAGCCGCGCCAGGCCTGGGTCCAGGCGTCGGCCGGGTTGCCGCCCGAGTTCAAGGTGTCCATGCTGCAGAGCCTTGAAAAAGGCTCGGTCACCGAAGTCGATTACGTCAACGGCGCCGTGGTGCGCTGGGGCGCGAAATACGGCGTGCCCACGCCGACCAACCTGGCCCTCATCGCCTGCGTCAAAGGCGTGGAGCGCAGGCTTTTCAAGAAATGAAGGAGACGAGATCCATGCAGACCCCCAAGCCCTACGTACAGAAATCCTATGTCGAACACGTGGCCGTCCGCGTGAAGGACATCCAGTGGCACATCGACTTTTTCTACGAAGTGCTGGGCATGGACGTGCGCGAGATCGAAGGCCCCACCGACGCGCCGCGCCAGTACTGGACCCTCGGCGGCATGCAGTTGATGAGCACGCCCGGCTTCGAGGCGCCGCCCAGCAACGACGCGGGCTGGCTGGCCCATCTGGGCATCATGGTGCAGGACCTGCCGGGCGCGCTGGAAGCCGCCAGGAGCTGGGGCGTGACCACGCTGCCCCAGGGCCACAACTGGCTGCAGCTGCCCGACGGCCTGGCGGTCGAGTTGATCCAGGCCAGCGGCAACACCGTGGCCGATGTGCTGGCCGTGAACCCGCGCGCCTGAACCCACCCTACCCCAGGAGACCGCCGATGATCATCCCGAAATTCAACTTCACCACGCCCGAACGTTATTGGGACGACGCCAAGGAAGGCGACAGCTGCACCAGCCCCACCTATGAAGTCACGGGCGCGCGCATCGACGCCTATGCCGAGCTCACCGGCGACTTCACGCCGGTGCACGTCGACGAGGCCTATGCCAACGCCTCGCACTTCGGCTGCCGCGTGGCGCATGGCCTCATGGGCCTGTCGGTGGCGGACGGCCTGAAGACGCAATGCGAATACCGCTTCCTGCCCGGCATGTCGCTCGGCTGGACCTGGGATTTCTTGCTGCCCATCAAGATCGGCGATGTGCTGCAGGTGCGCTTCACGGTGGGCAGCATGCGCGCCAGCAAAAGCAAGCCCGGCTGGGGCATCGTGGTGCTTCCGTCCGAGCTCACGAACCAGCACGGCCAGGTGGCGCAGAAAGGTGAACACCGGCTGATGATTCCGCGCCGGCCCGGCGCGACCTGACTAGTGGAAACCCCTGCAACGCGCGATCATCGAACGCAACCGATCGAACATCGCGCCAATTGCAAAAACTATTGCGCCTTTTTAAGACGGAATCGCTAGAGTCGGCGCAAAACGGCCTGCACCGTCCGATCAGCGAACGAAACGTGCATTGCCGCTCGGTGACAGAAGCGAACGGACAGGCAGGCATCCGCACCGGCCACCGGCCAGCCCTAAGAACAACCAGGAGACCTCCATGACCGACCGTTATGCCGTCATCGGCAACCCCATCGCGCAGAGCAAGTCGCCTTTGATCCACGGCATGTACGCCGAGGTCACGGGCCAGGACATCGAATACGGCAAGATCGAAGGCTCGCTCGGCGGCTTCGCGGATGCGGTCGATGCGTTTCGCGCGGCCGGCGGCCGGGGCATGAACATCACGGCGCCGTTCAAGCTCGACGCGTTCGCGTATGCCACCGAACGCTCGGAGCGGGCCGAACTGGCCGGTGCCGTGAACGCCATGAAGTTCGACGGCAACCGCGTCATGGCCGAGAACTTCGACGGCCTGGGCCTGGTGCGCGACGTGGTGCACAACCTGGGCTGCGCCATGGCCGGCAAGCGGGTGTTGCTGCTCGGCGCCGGGGGCGCCACGCGCGGCGCGCTGCTGCCGTTCCTGGCCGAGCAGCCGGCGCTGCTGTTCATCGCCAACCGCACGGTCGA
>JAQGMQ010000626.1 GCA_028292305.1 Rhodoferax sp. | reverse complement strand
CGCAGCTTGCCGCGCTTTTCGACGTCGCCAAATGTCTTTTGCTCATAGCTGGCCGGGATGCCCGTGACGTTGGGCAACAGCCAGATTTGCAGGAAGTGCGTGACCTCGTCGGGCGCGTGATTGAACTCGCTGTGCTGCACGCCGGTGCCGGCGCTCATGCGCTGCACGTCGCCCGGCGGGATGCCCTTCACGTTGCCGATCGTGTCCTTGTGCGCCAGGTTGCCCTCGAGCACGTAGCTGATGATCTCCATATCGCGGTGGCCGTGGGTGCCGAAACCCGTGCCGGGTGCGATGCGGTCTTCGTTGATGACGCGCAGGTTGCCCCAGCCCATGTGCTTCGGGTCCATGTAGCCGGCGAACGAAAAGCTGTGCTGCGACTTGAGCCAGCCATGGTCTGCCTGGCCACGGTCCTGCGATTTGCGAAGTGTCAACATGGAAAAACTCCTGTTTGCTTTGGACCCTTAATTCGAGTCCTGGTTGTGAACCCATCGGGTGGGTCCATGGGTTGAACTTTAGGCCTCGAAAGCCCCTTGGCGGTACACGCGGTTTGATGGCATCATTCAAATAAATTGAACAACCGAGCCCGATCCATGCAAACCGCCCGTGATGTACTCACCCCCGACACCTTGTCGATGCTGCTCGAGATCGAAACCGAAGGCAGCTTCGCCGCCGCCGCGCGCAGCCTGGGCATGGTGCCCAGCGCCCTGACCTACCGCGTGCGCCAGGTCGAAGACGCGCTCGACGTCTTGCTGTTCGACCGCAGCTCGCGCCAGGCCCGGCTCACCGAAGCCGGCGCCGAGCTGCTGCGCGAAGGCCGGCGCCTGCTGGACGACGTCGACGCGGTGGCCAACCGCGTCAAGCGCGTCGCCACCGGCTGGGAGCCGCAGCTCACCCTGGCGGTGGACAGCGTGATCTCGCACGGCACCATGATGGAGCTGTGCGAGGCCTTCTTCGCCATGAACCCGCCTACCCACCTCAAGCTCCGCGAAGAGATTCTGTCGGGCACGCTGGAGGCGCTGACCTCGGGCCAGGCCGACCTGTCGATCGGTGTGGCCCTGGAGATCACCAACAACGGCAGCATCCAGGGCAAGCCGCTCGGCGACATGCCCTTCATCTTCGCCATCGCGCCGCACCATCCGCTGGCCCAGGTGGCCGAGCCGCTGAGCGACACCGTGATCCAGCAACACCGCGCCGTCGCCGTGGCCGACAGCGTGCAGCGCGGCAGCGGCCTGACCTACGGCCTGCTCGGCGGCCAGGAAGTCTTCACCGTGCCCAGCATGCGCGCCAAGCTCGACGCCCAGTTGCGCGGCATGGGCGCCGGCTTTTTGCCGGAAAGCCTGGCCCGGCCCTTCATCGAGTCCGGCCGGCTGGTGGTGCGCAAGGTGGAGCGCCCGGCCCGCGTGATCCGCGTCAGCTACGCCTGGCGCAGCCCCACCCGCGGCACCCAGGGCCGCGCGCTGCAGTGGTGGCTGCATCAGCTGGAAAGCCCGGCCACACGCACCGCGTTGCTGGAGCGGCAGTACAACCATTGGGATTGAAAGCGACACCGGCGCGCTGAAGCCGCTCTTGACATCCTTGCAATCTTTATCCCATCATGGGACAAATATACCGTTTTGGGACTAAAATTCCGGCATGCACCTCGTCTCCATGCCTCCTTTGCTGGCTTTTGGGGCGAAACACCCGGCGGCGAAACAGGCATTGAGCGCGTGGTGCGATGAGGTCAGGCGTGCCAATTGGCGCCAGCCTACCGACATCACGGCGCAGTTCGCAGCCGCGAGCATCTTGAAGAATCGGCGGGTCGTCTTCAATGTCAAAGGTAACCAGTACCGCATCGTGGCCGCCGTGGCCTATAGAACCGGTTTTGTTTACGTAAAATTCATCGGCTCGCACACGCAGTACGACGCCATTGATGCTGAAACCATTGAAATGGCCTGACGGCCACGGAGTTCACCATGAATGTTCACCCTATCCACACTGAAGAAGACTATAGAGCCGCCCTGAAGGTCGTCTCCAAACTTGTCGACAAAGATCCTGCGCGTGACACGCCCGACGGCGACAGATTGGAAATTTGGGGTTTGCTGGTGGAAGCCTATGAAGCACGGCATTACCCCATTGACCCGCCGGACCCCATCGAAGCCATTAAATTTCGAATGGACCAGCAAGGGCTGAAACCCAAAGACCTTGAACCGATGATCGGCCAGCTCAACCGCGTTTATGAGGTGTTGGCAGGCAAGCGGCCTCTCACGCTTGCCATGATTCGCAGGCTGCATGACGGGCTTGGCATACCCGCGGAGATTTTGATTCGCAACGACGATCGATTTGCTCTGGCGGCCTGAGCAAGGCGGGCAACCGCAGGACTAAACGGCCCTCGCCTCGCTCGCAGAGCCTAATGCCAGTTCGCAGCCAGAGTCGGCGCCAGATTGGACGCGTACCCGGCGGGCAACGTGGTCTGCCCTGCCGCAGGTGGCGCGAAACCGGCCATCGCCTGCACCAGGTTCTGCACCTGGCTGTCGAGCAAGGTATGCCCGTCGCTGGTCTTGAACTGTTCCACGTGGTACTGGTTGCCCAAATACCAACCGCCAATGTTGAGCTTGTCGCCCGTGCCGATGACGCTCACTTCCAAATCGTTGCCTACCTGGCGGAACCATAGCTGGTCCGTTGCAATGCTGGCGCCGAACACAGCGACATCGGTGTTGCCCGCAGCGGCATCGTTTTCCGTCACCAGATCCGCACCGTCGCCGCGACCAAGCAGGTAGGTGTCGTTGCCGCTGCCGCCAACAAGTGTGTCCGCTCCCAGGCCACCGATCAAGGTGTCGTTGCCATCGCGGCCCGTCAATGTGTTGCTCGCAACGTTGCCGGTCAACACGTTGTCGATCGTGTTGCCGAGGGCGCTGATGGCGGCCGTTCCGAGAAGGGTCAAGTTTTCCGCATTCAGGCCCAACTCGTAATCGGACGTGCTCAGGATCAGATCCATCCCCTCATTGAGGTTTTCAAATACACCGTCGGTGGCCTTGGCAACATAGTAGGTGTCGTCACCCACGCCGCCGTACATCTTGTTCGGCCCGCCCGCGCCGTCCAGGATGTCATTGCCGGCGCCGCCGTACAAGTTGTTGCTGGCAGCATTGCCCGTCAGCATGTTCGCCAGCGCGTTGCCCGTGCCATTGATGACGCCGGCCCCTGTCAAAACCAGCTTTTCCACGTTGGCGCCCAAGATATATGACAGGCTGGATTGCACTGTATCCGTGCCCTCGTTCACTTGTTCGGTGACCACATCGCCAGCGTGGTTCACGACATACGTATCGTTACCCAGACCGCCGGCCATGTTGTCCGCGCCCACCGTTCCGACCATCACATCGTCTGCGACCACGCCGCCGCCAGGCAGCTTGTTCTGAATCGTGGCCAGGCTCCAGATCGCGGCGTCTGCGAACTTGAACTGTTGGATCGGGTTATTGACGTTTGCAAGACTTTCGGACTCGAAGAATGACTGGATGGTCACGGTGTCAGATGTACCCGATATGGACACAACCAGACTTGTTCCGGACCGCGCCAGCGTCACGTCGCTGGTCAGGACACCGGCCTTGAACTCCAGCGTGTTGAGCTTGCCGGCCGCGGCATCGCTGTCCACCGTAATCGTGTCCTGGCCATCGCCCTTGCCGAAGAGGTAGGTACCGTCCACGCCGTGCCATCCTTGAACTGAATGGTCTCAACCGCGTTGCTCGACGCGCCATCCGCGCTGAAATAACCTGCAATCTGCAGTACATCGGCTGTGCCCTTGATGGTCAGGATCAGCGCATCGCCACCGCGCGTGAGCGAGATGTCGCCTGGGGAGATGCCGGCACCGAAAGTGACAATGTCGGCTTTCACCCCTAACGCATTACTGTCCGTATTGGTGATCACGTCGCTGCCGTAACCTCTGCCAAAGAAATAGGTGTCGGCGCCGTTCCCGCCCTGAAGTCTGTCATCGCCAGCGCCGCCATCGAGTGTGTCGTCGCCATCGTCACCTCCTACCCAGTCATTGCCGGCACCGGCTTCGAGTACGTCGTTGCCCTCGCCTCCACTAACCGAATCCCATCCATCGCCACCGAACAGGAAATCGTTCCCATCCTCGCCCCACAGCGTGTCGTCACCACTGCCTGCGTCCAAAACGTCGTTCCCCGCGCCTGCTAAAAAGGATTCACTGGCGCTCGTTCCCAAAAAGATATCGCCAGCGACGCCGCCCGTCCCGCCACCTGTGTGAACTCCAAGACTCATCAGCTCGGTTTGCAATGGTGCATTGGCGGGCAGAGCAGCAAGCACAGTCCGCAATCGGCCAACGCCGTCATAGCCGGTTGCATGCAGCGTGCCCTGCGTGAAGAGGTTCAGTTCAACCAGATCGATCGCGCCATTGCGTTGGTTTGACTGGAGTGCGGCATCGACCTTGGTGGCCAGCTTTGCGGTGTCGAAGTGGATGCCCGCGTCGTCGATGACCAGGTCGATGCCGTTGATGTAAGGCTGAAGCCGCGTCTGCGCGACCAGGGCCGAGTACACACCTTCCTTCAATGCCGCGTACCCCTGATGAATGAACTCCTCCTGCGCGGCGCTATAACTTACTGACCAATAGACCGGCCCCGTGACCCATCGTTGAAGCTCGGCACTCCAGACAGAGGAGGCTACACCGCGCACCATCTGGCTGAGCAGCGTATCGCCGTTGAACTGCTCCAAGGCCGTAATCTCTTTATACAAAGCCGGGTTGCTTTGCGCGAACTGCTCGATTACCGTTGACGTTTGACCGCTATTCTGCGTGCGATTGGTCTGGATGCTCGTCTGCATCGCGCTCGTGGCGCCCCAGCTTTGAATCACGCCGTCTAGATGCGCGCGCTGCTGATCCCGCGTTGAGTCGTTCGCATACTGGCTCAGCACACCTCGAAGCGTCGTTGCCTGCGCCGTGCTCAAGCTCGCGGCTTGTCGGAGGTCGCGCACCTTGCCACTGCCCCGCATCTGGGGCAGGGCAGCGGCGGCTGCAGTGACGACCGGATCGTCGGTGAACTCGCGGTAGAAGTTGTTAGACGCCAGCAGCAGGCTGCCCGTCACCTCTGCAACCCCGCTGGCCCCTGTTGTGCCATTGGTCCGCGTGAAGCTGCCACTGAACGGTTGCGTATTTCCGTTGCCCAAATCGACGCTGCTGGCCGTGCCGGTCACCTTGATGCTGGCAATACCCGCTTGGGCCAGGGTCTTGAGTTCCGCTGCCTGCGAAACCCCATCCTGGTTCGCGTCTTGCCAAATACGCAGCTGGGTGTAGGCCGCGTCGCCGCTGTTCAACGCACCGTCGCCATTGACGTCCAGATCGGCAACTGCCTCGAAGCCGTTGGCTGCCGTCTTTCCCGCGTTGGGACCGCGCGTGAGCACGGTGTTGTCGCCAAACAGTTCTTTACCCGAATCGATCAAGCCGTTGCCGTTGCGGTCGAACAC
>JAQGMQ010000588.1 GCA_028292305.1 Rhodoferax sp. | reverse complement strand
GGTTGTGCGCGAAAGCCAGTGGAACTGGTTCACCGCAGACCTCCGCACCCGCCTGAAGCCCGGTGCTGGTGTGGTGGTTGTTATGACACGCTGGCACCCGGACGACCTTGGCGGGCGTCTATTGGAGCGACAGCCGGGCTTGTGGCGTGTGGTGTCGATCCCTGCCATTGCGGGAGATAATGACCCGCTTGGCCGCAAGCCGGGCGAATGGCTTTGGGATAAAGACCCCAAATACGGTTACGGGAAAGAACTCCGTGCAGCCTACGCCGAAGCCGAAGCATCCGGCGCAATGCGTGACTGGTCGGCGCTGTATCAGCAGCAGCCCACGAACGCCGAAGGGTCGTTGTTCAAGATTGGAATGGTGGAAACGCTGGAGGCCGCGCCCGCCGTTACCGGCCAGGTTGTGCGGGCCTGGGACTTGGCCGCGACCAAACAAATTGGCACACGCGATCCCGACTGGACTGCCGGCATCAAGCTGATGCGAACGGCGGAAGGCCGGTTCATCGTGTTGGATGTCGTGCGTGTGCGCGGCGGCCCTGATGAGGTTGAAGCCACCATCGTGAACACGGCCAAGCGAGATGGCCTATCCGTCCGCATCGGCTTGCCGCAAGACCCAGGACAGGCCGGCAAGACGCAGGTGCTTTACCTGACCCGCAAGCTGCAAGGCTTCCGCGTCGAATCCAGCACGGAAACCGGCGACAAGGTGACGCGGGCTGCACCGATGGCGGCACAGGCCAACGTCGGCAACCTGTCTGTGGTTGGCGGCAATGACTGGTGCCACAAACTGATTGACGAACTCGCGTCATTCCCCGGTGGATCAAAGGACGATCAGGTTGATGCACTCTCGCGGGCGTTCAGCATGTTGGGCATGAAGCTGGATTATCGCAGCCGCTTCGAGGCCCTATCATCGTGACTGGTCGCTTTGACGGCCTGATTGGGGCGGTGCTGAACAGCTTCCGCCGGGCAGGTTATGGCAACGGCGCCAGTGGTCTGAACAACCCCGCCATGGACCGCACGACGCGGTTTCGCAATACCGACGCCATGAAACTGGCCGATCAGATCAGTGATCTGTACTACAGTAGTGGTGTGGCTGCTCGCATCGTGGACATGCCGGCCGATGACGCTCTGGCCCGCGGCTATGAGATCGAGGGCGACGTGAAAAACGCCATCGGTGACGAACTGGACCGCTTACAGGTCGGCCAGCGCATCACCGAAGCCTTGCGGTGGTCGCGTCTGTTCGGTGGGTCAGTCATCCTGCTGATTACCCAAGACGGCGCCGACAGCCTAGAATACCCGATCAACGAATTATCACTGGGTCTGATCACCGAACTGCGCGTGTTCGACGTCACCGACCTGACGGTGCCCATCGGCCTGACCTACACCGACCCAAAAGCGGCAAACTATGACGAGCCGCAGTTCTATGACGTGCGCAGCCCGAACACTGGCGGCTACTTCCGCGTGCATCAAAGCCGCCTGATCGTCTTCAGCGGCGACCCGTTGCCGCGCCGCCTGACCCGAACCCGCTTCGGTGGCGTGCCTTTCCGCGGTCGTGGTGCGCTGGACGGCTGCTATGAATCCATCATGCGTTACGATGCCGCGATGGCGTGGACCGAACGGATGCTGGAACGGAAACAGCAGGCGGTCTTCACCATGGAAGGTCTAGCCGCGCTGTTGGCTGCCGGCATGGATGACCGCGTATCTGCCCGGATCGACCGGGTGGACATGGCGCGCAGCGTGTTGAACACCGTGGTGATCGACGGCGGCGAAGGCGGCGTGGGTGGCGACAGTTACGAGGTCAAAGACCTCTCCCTGATGGGTGTGACCGACGCGATTAAAGACAGCCAGACCGCGATCTGCGCTGATACCGGCTTCCCGGTTACGGCGCTGTTCGGCACATCTCCCAGCGGCCTGAACAGCACTGGCGACAATGACACCGCGGGCTACTTCCGCATTGTTGACCACGTGCAACGCAATGACGTGCGTCCTGCCCTGGAACGCCTGATCGCTTTGGTGCTGGCCCAGGTGTCATTTGCCGGCGCCAGGCCAAATCAGTGGGCGGTCAAGTTCCATCCTTTGTGGCTGCCGTCTGAAGCGGAGCAAGCGAAGGCGAAACTGGCCCGTGCCCAGGCGAAGCAAGCCGAAGCCGCCGCAGCCGAAACCTACGCCACCGCAGGTGCCATCACGCCTGACGAAGTGCGCGCTGACCTGACCAAGCGTGGCGAATACGATCTGGAGGCGCCGATCGACACGGCGGCGGCAGCGGCGGCCTATGCGGAAGAAGCGTGAAAGGGTCTGGCTGCATCCGACCGCGATCGAACAGGCGTATATGCGGGCAGCCCGCGCCTACGTTCGGCAGATCAAAGCCGACACCGACACGGTGCTGGTGCCGCAGGTCGCGTTCATCCGATCACTGGCGCATGATTTTCGGCCTGATGCTGACGATGATGTGGCTGCCGCGGCTGAAGGCACATACTACGCGGCGCTGACCGAGGCGGTGAACTCCCTGGTGCGCAAGATAGCGCAGCACAGTTCGAACTTATGGGACTTGGCCAAGAAGTTCGGCGCCGACACGGTGGCGTTCAACGACAAGCAGTTCCACCTGGGTGTGCGAGCCGCATTCGGCGTGGACGTGTTCAAGTCCGAACCGTGGCTGAACGCTGAAATCCGCACATGGGAAGCGGAAAACCTTCGCCTGATTAAATCCATCCCCGAACAGCACGTCGCCAAATTGCAAGGTGTAATCAACGAGGCGCTGCGGGCCGGCAAGCCAACGTCGGAGATTGTGAAAGCCATTCGTGCGGTGTCCGATGTGACCCAGGCGCGGGCTGAGTTGATTGCGCAGGATCAGATCAGCAAGTTGAATGCTGATTTGACGAAAGCGCGGCAGACTGGACTAGGCGTGACGCATGCTAGGTGGTCTGGGGTGCTCGACCGTCGTGAGAGACCTACGCATCGCGCTTTAGAAGGCGTGGTGTTCAGTTGGAAGAACCCACCTCTCGGCGGACCTGGGCGCGAGTATCGGTGCAGGTGTTGGGCCACAGCTATTTGGCCAGAATTGGCACATATTGACGGGCTGATACAGCCTTAGACAACCTGAGATGTCGGGGGCTACGCTCCCGGCCATGAAAACCCTCACAGCAGCCTTTATGGCCATTGCGATCACTTCGCCCGCCTACTCGCAATCTCCACCGATCTATGCCCGCATCCCACAAGATGCGCAGCGCGCTCTGTATGATCGGGCCTACAACGCTCTAGTCGAGCGGCTGGGTAATGGCGTGGCGATGGGCGCCCGTTACGCGGTGCAAGTTGATGGCAAGCTGTTTGTTTGCGGAGCGGGCCATTTTGGCAATGGCTTGAACAAATTTACGTTCATCTATGCCCGTGAAGAAGACGGGGTGGCTCTGCTGGGTGATGACCCGGATTACAAACGGGTGGAACAAATACTCTGTCATCCTCAAGGGTGACAGGCTGACGATATGGCGCGGAAATGGGCACTTCGGTGCCCTTTTTTATGCCCGAAAGGCGACCCAATGGATCAAGTCAGCCGTTACGATGTCACCGCTATGCGAGCGGTGCGTACGCCGGAGGGCTACATCAGCGACACTCCGATCCTAACCCGCGTCGGCGTGTTCGACTATCGCGACCCTGTCACCGGCAAAACGCGGCGCGAATTGCGCCTGCCGGAAGAAGTGTTCCACGCCGACAGCCTTGCCAGCTACTTGGGCAAGCCAATCACTGTCGGCCATCCCGGCATGGTTCACTCCAAGAACGCCAAGCAACACGTTGTTGGTTCACTTCTAAGCCAAGGGCGGCAGGACGGCGACAACGCGCTGGGTGATGTCATGATTTACGACACCACAGCAGTCGATGACGGCCTGACCGAACTGTCTCTCGGTTATTCGGTCGAACTGGAAGAAACGCCCGGCGAGTGGAATGGGCTGAAATACGACGCGATCCAGCGCAAACCGAGAATCAATCACCTTGCGATCGTGCGGAAAGGAAGGGCGGGTGTGAGCCGCCTCAACCTCGATGCCGCTGACGTAACCCTAGCCGATTTCACCCCCGGAGATACTGTCACCATGCCAGACGAAAAACTGGCCGATGTTCGTCTGGACACCGGCATCACCTATAAGGCGGCGCCGGAAGTGGTGCATGCCGTAACGAAGCTGCAAGCCGACCTCGCCGCCGCGGTCAGCCGCGCCGACGCTGCCACCGCCACCGCCGACAGCACGAAGGCTGCGCTGGACACCGCCAAGGTGAACCACGAAGCAGAACTGGCCAAGGTGCGTGCCGATGCCGTGGGCGTTGTGCGCGCCCGCATGGACATGGAAGCCAAGGCCACCGCTCTGGGCGTCACCGTGGCCACCGGCAGCACCGATCACGATCTGCGAGTGGCGGTCATCCGCAAGGTGCGCGGCGATGCGCTGGACCTTACCGGCAAGTCGCCCGACTACGTTTCGGCGGCCTATGACCTTGCGGTGGAAGATGGCGTGAAGCGTCAGGATTCTGCCGGCAGCCAGCGCCAGCAGGTCAACACGGGTGGCACCGGTAGGCCGGGTCAGCGTCAGGACGCAGGCAACAGCGGCAAGAGCGGCAGCATGTCGGCGGCCGAGGCCCGCGCCGCCTACATCTCGCGTCGCCTTGGCCAGACGAAGGAATAACGAACGATGGCTTACCCGTACGAAATGGCCAAGGCCCTGCCGGGCATGCTGGCCGATGATGGCTTCACCGATAAGCGCACCCTCGCCGCCGCCGTGGCGATCGGCTGCGGCTTTCCGGTCCACTTCCTGAACGGCCGGGCGGTGATGCCGGGCACTGGCGTTGCCTATGGCGTCGCCATTCTGGACGCGCTGCACCTGTCGGGCTATCCGCCCATGTCTGCCGTGGCGGTGCTGCGTCGCGGCCGGATCTGGGTGCCCGTCACCGCTGCCGGTGCCATCACCGTGGGCGGCGTGGCGAAATACGCCGCCGCCGGCACTTGGGACAGCGCCGCGACCAACACCTTCCCCAACGCCAGTTTCCAGTCCGCGATCGAACCAGGCCCGATGGGCAACGTGGTTCTGATCGAACTGCACGACCCGACGCTGTAACGGAGCCAGATCAATGAGCGACCACGAACATTACGACGAAGCCGATCTGGCGGCCATCACTGCCAGCATCGCGCCTGCATACGGCTGGCGCGGCGATGCCGGCGAAGCGGTGTTTTTCGCCCGCCAGTTGGATTACGTGAAGGCGCGCGTCTACAACGCCAAGTATCCGGCACCTGCGGCCGGGTTGCTGGTGCCGCGCACGTCGGAACTGCCGGCCTGGGCCGAATCTGGCGTCTATCGCACCTATGATCAGGTCGGATACGCCAAGGTCATTGCCAACTACGCCGACGATCTGCCGCGCGTTGACGTGTTCGGCCGTGAGGCCGGATTCACCGTCAAGACAGTCGGTGACAGCTACGGGTACAACAAGGCTGAGATTCGCGCTTCCCAGGCGACGGGCGCCAATCTTGACGGACGCCGGGCCGCAGCCGCGAGCCGGGCGGTTGACCTGAAGCTGAATCGCGTCGCCCTGGTCGGTGATGCCGACTTCGGCCTGCTAGGCATCCTGACCCACCCGAATATCGGCACCGCGGTTATCACCGGTGGGTGGGCGACCACAGCCGGGTCGGTCATCTATGACGACCTGATGATCATCTACAACGCGGTGGTCAACCAGTCGCTTCAGCAGCACCGGCCGACCGGTATGGTGATGACGCCCACGGCGCTTTCACGCGCGTTCAGTACCCGCATGAGCAGCGACGACACGCGCAGCCCAGGCGAAGCCTTTCTGTCCGTCGTGCGCGGCCCGTTTGGCAACGCTGGGTTCAACCTTGCTTCGGCCATCGAATTGGTGGGCGCGGGCACGTCCGGCGCCGATCTGGTCTTCTGCGGCGAGATCAACAGCGAGAACGCCAGCCACGAAGTGCCGCAGGACTTCGAACCCGAGCCGCCGCAGTTGCGCAACCTCGAAACGATCATCAACTGCACCGCACGGACGGCGGGCGTGCAGGTCTACTACCCGCTGGCCTTCATCAAAGTGTCGGGGACTTAAACCCATGCCCACGTTCACGAACACGACCACGGCGCCGATTCACGTCGGCGGCGTGCTGATCGTTCCCGGTCAAGCCGCCACTGTGGACAGCCGCGAACCGCTGCTGAAGGCGAAGGGCTTTAAGGCCCTGCTGGACGCCGGCTATCTTCACGAAGGCGAGCCGACCCCTGAAGAACTGGCCGACCAGGAGAAGCAGGAAGCCGAACTTGCCGCACGCATGGCTGCCGATGGGAAGAACCCGGACGGCACGCCAATGACCGACAAGCCGAAGAAGTCCTGACCATGCTAACGCCTGCCGACTTGTTGACCTTGTTCGCTCCCGAACTGGCAGACAAGTCGGCGGGCAACATTGCAGCGGCGCTATACCTAGGCAGTCTGGAAACGGCCGCTTGGGATATGCCGCAGCACAAGATTGACGAAGCGACCGCCTTGTATGCCGCGTGGGTTCTCTCCGCGCAGGGCATCGGCGGCGTGGCTGGCAGCACCAGCAGCACGACGGGACCAACGGCCGGTGGCGTTCTGATCCTCGAAAAAGAGGGTGATCTGACGCGCCAATACTCCCCGGCAACCGGTGGCACCACAAGCACCAGCACCAGCAGTGCGGTGACGGCCAATAGTGGCAATTACAAAGCGAGATACGACGCGATTGCCCGGCTGATGGGATACGGTGCGATCCTGGCGCGCACGCCACGGCCGGCGTTGGGTAGCTGTCGATTGAGCAGCTTCCCATGGCTCTAAGGGGCCACACCCGCACCGTCGATCACGGGCACCGCCGCATCATGGCCGAGATCCGCCAACTTGATGGTCGCTCGATCAAGGTTGGCATCCAGACCGATGCCGGCGAGGAAGACAACGGCACCGCGATCGTGGACGTGGCGATCTACAACGAGTTTGGCACCGAACACATTCCTTCCCGCCCGTTTTTCCGCAGAATGGCCGACAATTACCGCGGCCAGCTTCATCAGGTGGCCATGGCGGCGTACGAGGGCATCTTGCGCGGCGGCACGGCGATGCGCTGCCTGGGTGTGGTCGGCACTTGGTATCAGGACATGCAAAAGCGCGTGCTGCGTGATGGGCCGTGGGTGCCCAACTCGCCGCTGACCATCAAGCTGAAACGCAGCGCCACGCCCTTGATCGACCACAGCCGCATGGTGAATGCCATCCGCTACGTCGTGCAGCGCGGCAAGCGGTAACACACTCGTAAAGGATTACATCGGTGGCCAAGGGTCTGACATTCGATTCGGATTTGCTCAAGTTGATCTTCAACGCAACGCCGATCGCGAACATGGCTGACAACGCGGGCACTTCTCCGCTGACGAACCTGTATGTGGCGCTCCACACCGCTGACCCAACTGCGTCAGGCACGCAGTCGTCCAGCGAGGTCACATACACCAGCTACGCCCGCGCCGCCGTTGCGCGCACCTCTGGCGGCTGGACTGTCAGCGCGAACACCGTGGTGCCGGCTGCAACCATCGCGTTCCCGGCAGGCACTGGCGGCAGCGGCACCGCCACGTTCTGGTCTGTCGGCGTGGCGTCCACTGGCGCGACAAAAATCCTGTATTCCGGTGCTATCTCGCCCTCGATCGTAACCGGAACAGGAATAACTCCCCAGCTTACGACCGCCTCAACGATCACAGAAACATAATCGTAACGATTATTGCGGGGTTCCGGCATGACCGACTACGCCGCGCTCAAAGCTGCCGACGCTGCGTTGCCGGATGCGCCGCTGCCGGTCGATGAAGCCGCTGCTGCGTTGAACGCGCAGACGCGGGCGGTCACGATCGACATTGCCAGCCGTGATGCCCGCGAAGTGCTGCTGGTGTCGGGCGAGTGGGGCGGCGTCGTGATCTTGTCCAACAGCGCACCTTCCACGTCCCTGCCGGCACAGATTGTGGGTGCGGCCATCGTGCTGCGGGACACGCTGACGCTGACCGAGACGCTGCACACCAGCGACGACGCCGTGGTGGCGAAGGTCGGTACATTGCTGGGTGCGCTGGGGTCGCAGGGCGCGGGCGTGCTGTCCGATACGACGATCTCGACGCTGCTTGGAATGCGCAATGTCACCCGGCCCGTCTGGCAGCCTGCGGTGACGGCGGGTGATATCCAGACCGCGAGGGCGCAGCCGTGACGGTTTCGAAGTGGACGGTATACAACACCGCGGATACTGCCGTCGCAGGCGCGACCATGAACGCGCTCGCCAACGGCGCATATGCCTACGGGGCTGAAATCGATAACAGCACCGGCCTGTATCTCTACGGTGATTTAGAGCTAGCCTTATCGTCTGCGGTAACGTCGGTGGCCCCGGCTTTCCTGTCGGTGTTCATTATCCCCAACGTCGGCACTGGCAACTATGTCGCGTCGGCGGGCAATCCGGGTTCGTCCTATCTTCGCGGAACGGGGTCATTTGCTGGCGGCAGCATCCAGTTTATGCAAGTGCAAGGGCTGATCCTGACGCCGGGCAAGTTCAAGATCGTCATCCAGAACAACCTAGGCGTCGCCTTGCCTGCCACCAGCACTTCGGTTTGCAGCCTGTATCGCTACGGCGAGCAGTCAATTTAACCCATGGCGCGCATCCACGCGCATCGGTCGCCGGGGCTTTGGGTTGCAGGGCAAGTCCCGACTGGCCGCGTAGAGATTGATTGGACACACCCGCTTGCTCGCGGGTTGGTCAGTTTTTACCTGCCAGCAGCATCTGGCGGCAAAGACCTGGCTGGGGTTAACCTTCCGTTCGTAAATTCCGGTGGGATATCGGTTCCGACACAGGCCGGCGCGGCGATCTCATTTTCCAGTGCAGGGACGGTTGGCGCCACCGTCACGACGGCAGCGCCTGGCGCACCTTACACCGCGTTTTTAAGCCATATCCCGGTTAGCACAGCCGCAACAACGGGCTATCTTGACTTCTACGGCGTCCGCGTTCTCGCTAATTACAATGCGCCGAATGTCTATGGGATCGACAAATACGGCACCGGGCGGGAATTCGGCGGCGCCGTTCCGATTAATTTCGGCAACGTGCAATCCGTCGTTCTAACCGACAACGGCACCTCGCTCAGTATGTTCGTGGATGGGGTTGCGGACGGGTCTATATCGAACTCCGGAACGCCGACAGCGAACGTCAATATCGGGCGATTACAGGACGGGTTTAACAGTCCAACCTCGGTTCTTTGCGTCGCTTGGTATAACCGCGCGCTGTCATCGGCGGAAATTTTCGCCCTCAATCAGAACCCGTATGCCATCCTGCGCCCGGTGCAAGTGCGGCGCACGGCGCAGGCTGCTACCGTTTCCAACGCCGTTGGAACTTCTGCCGGATCTGCTGCTGTATCGGGCGCTGGCTCTGCCCTCCGCAAATCGGTCGCCAGCACTACAGGCGCGGGCGCAGTTGCCGCGACTGGGCGGGCGCTGGTGGCAGGATCTGCCACATCATCCGGGGCAGGCACAGCGGTTGCTACCGGCGCTGCGATCGGTTCTAGCGTCGCCACTTCGGCCGGTGTCGGCGGATTGCTGGCTGTCGGGCAGGCGCTCGCTTCCAGTGCAGGCGTGTCGGCGGGATCTGGCGCGGCGGCATCAACAGGTAACGCAGTTGCAAACGCAGCAGGCACGTCGGCAGGTGCAGGCACGCCTAACGCAACCGGTATGGCTACAGCGTCAAGCGGTGCGACATCCGCAGGCGCAGGCAATGCCGCGGCAACGGGTCAGGCGACAACGGCGTCAGCCGGCATTGCGGCTGGTTCTGGCTCTGCTTTGGCAACCGCCGCCCTTTCGTTCGGTACAACGACGGGCACGTCATCTGGCGTCGGCTCGGCTGTCGCTGTCGGCGGGTCGATCGCTCAATCCGCAGCTACTTCAGCCGGTGCTGGCGCGGCAGCCGCTGCTGGTGCTGCGACATCACAGGCCGTGTCCAGTGCCACAGGCACGGGTGCAGTCGCAGGCGTTGCGTCAAGCGCCGCACAGTCGGTGGCAACAGCAACGGGGGCTGCTTCCACTTCCAGCGCAGGCGGGGCGATTGCGGCGTCTGTCGGCACATCTACCGGCGTCGGCACAGCTTCGGCTGTTGCCTTCACGCCGGGTAACATCGCCACGGCGGCGGGTTCAAGCGCGGCTTCAGCCACGGGTAGGTCAGCGGCCAACAGCAATTTTGCCGGCGCGGGCTTCGGCGCAGCCTTGGCCGCAGGCATTGCCTTGTCGGTTGGTGTCGCCGTTTCTGCCGGCGCTGGCACGGCGGTGGCTGCTGGCGTTGGGCTAGCTCCTGCTGTGGCAACGTCAGACGGCCTAGCTTCGGTGGATGGTTTCTCCATTACGGCGGCAACCGGTGCCGGGGTTGGCACGGCTGCCGGGTCAAGTTCGGCTGCTGGCGTTGGTTTGTCGGTTGCGAGTGGCGTTGCGACTGCGGCAGGTGCTGGCGCACCAATCAGCGTCGGAGCAGCTACAGCGTCGGCTGTGGCCATGGCTGTCGGGTTTGCAACCGCATCGGGTAGGCCGGCGGCGGTCATAGCAGCGGCCAGCGGCACGGCTGCTGGTGCGGCCACGGTATCTGCCATAGGCACCCGTCTTGGTGGCTCACGACCGACGATCGGCACTGGCACGTCTTTCCGGCGCCCACACTCGGTCATTCGCCAGCAACCGGGCCTTTACATAGACGGCGTATGGGTGCCAGGCGCTGAAATCACCATCCCGATCAGCGCCACGATCCAACCCGCCACGATAGCCGACTATGACCGCATTCACGCGGAGTTCGGCGGCGACCGCGTATCCCGCATGATCCGGGTCTACACCGGAACCGAGTTGTATATCGCTGATCCCCGCAGCGCCGTGACATCGAACGGTTCAACCACCTACCAACCCGGCGACATCGTGCTGTATCCGCCGCTGATCTACGGCACCCAGGAACGTTACCGAGTGGTCGGCGTGGCGCGGTGGCTGGGCGGCATGTCGATCGACCACTACCGCTATCTGGCAGCCCTGGAACCCGCATAATGCCCTTCGCTGCTGACGTGTATGCCCTGGTAGCGCCCGCTGCCGGGTGTGCCGTCGTGTGGGCAGAGCAAGACGCACCGCAGCCGGTGAAGCCGTTCATGGCGCTACGCTTGGGCACCAGCACCGGGCCGGAACACGAGATTTACGAACCCGTGGACGAGGCGGGGTTTCAGCTTGTCCGCAGCCACCGCGAAGTGGTGCTGGAAATCCAATGCTACGGCGTCGGCGCTGTGGATCTGTTGGAGACGCTGAAGCAACGCCTGCGCTGGCAGACCACCATCGACGTGGCCACGCGGCTCAATCTTGCGGTGCTGGACCACGGCGGTGTGCAGAACATCACGGCGCTACTTGACACGGCATTCCACGAACCACGCGGCATGCTCGAAATTGGCATTCGGCGCCTACAGGCCAGCACCGACGACGTGGGCCTGATCGAAACCGTCAACATCGACGGCACCATAACCGGCGGTGTCAGCACCTCCATTCCTGCGCACGTCACCGTGGAGATTATTACCAATGGCCAACATTGACCGCATCGTTAATGTAACGATTGCGCTGCGCACGACAGCGATCGCGCAGCAGTCGTTCAGCGATATGATGGTGTTCGGCCCGCACGTTCTGGACCTCGCCCGCGTGATGGTCGTGACCAGCCCCGACGATCTGCTGGACTTGGGTATGGACGAGAATGACCCGATGTATCTGGCCGTGCGGGATGCGTTCTCGCAGACCCCATGCGTGCGGCAGGTGTTCATCGGACGCCAGTCGGTGGATGACGTGACGCTGAACGTGCCAGGCAGCGTGAACGCCGGCGACACGTTCAGCATGCTCATGGGCTACAACGTCAACGGCAGCGCCACCACGGCAGCGGTCAGTTTCACCGCCACGGTTGCCGGCGCGTCGGGTGTCGTCACTGGCCTGATTGCAGCCATGGGCAACGCTGGCGTTCCTTTCACCGGCACCAACGTTTCCGGCTCGCTGAAGATCGCGCCCAACACCAGTGGCGCTGCGTTCAGCGTCAAGCCTGTGACCACGAACCTGACGCTTGGTGCAAAGACCGTCACCGAGACAGCCACGATCGCCCTGGCAGCCTGCAAGAGCGCGAATAACGGCTGGTATGGCTTGGTGGTGCCCGATCGCACGCAGGCCACCGTGCTGGCCGTTGCCGCCTGGGCCGAAGCCGCGAAGAAGCTGTTCGTCACCTCCGTGGCCGACATCAACGCGGCCAACAGCGGCAGCATCACCGACACCGGATATCTGCTCAAGAACGGCCAGTTCTTCCGCACCGCGTGGTGGTATCACCCGCTCGCCGTCAGCGACTTCCCCGAGGCGGCGATCATGTCGAAATCGTTCACCAAATACCCCGGCCAAGAGACGTGGGCCAATCAGGAATTGGCCGCGATCAACGCCGACGTGCTGGCCGAAGGCACCGCCCTGAACGTGTTCAACAAGAACGGCAACACGTTCGAGAGCTTCAGGAACGTTGCCATCACACAGAACGGCCGCGTGGCAGGCGGCGAGTGGATCGACGTGATTCGCTTCCGCGACTGGCTGGAAGAAGAGATCAAGGTGCGCGTGTTCGGCCTGATGGTGGACAACCGTATTCCCTACGATGACGTGGGCATTCGCATGGTCGGCGCGATGGTTCGCGGTGCGCTGGATCAGGGCGTGGCCCGCGGCGGCATCGCGCCGGAGGAACTCGACAGCAGCAACCGCATCATCCGCAGCTACACGCTGTCTCTGCCGCTGTCGGCTGACGTGTCGTTCAACGACAAGGCCAACCGCGTGCTGAACGACATCTCATTCACCGCACGCCTGGCGGGCGCGATCCATGCCGCAAACATTAGCGGAACTCTTTCCTATAGCTTGTCGTAAGGATCGCGATCATGCCCGAAGTTAGGACTTACGACGCATCAAAGGTGCTGATCAGCGTCGGCGGCTTTCCGATCAGCGGCTTTGCTGACGGCACCTTTGTCACCGTCACTGAGATGACTGAAGGTGTTGCCTCGCAGGCTGGTGCGGACGGCGAGGTCGCCCGGTCCATGAGCAACGATCCCCGCGTCACCGTGGTGATCACGTTGCAGCAGACCAGCCTATCCAATCAGGTGCTTTCCACCCTCTACCGCGTGGACAAGCTATCCGGTTCCGGCGTTGTGCCGCTCGCGATCGAAGACCTGTTGGGCGGCATGCTGTTCTTTGCCGGCCAAGCCTGGATCACCAAGGCGGCAGAGGCCGGCTTCGGCAAGGAAGTCGGCACCCGCGCTTGGACGATCACGGCGGTGCAGCAGACGCTCGCCAGCCTCGTATTCGGTGAGGTCAGCTAAATGGCGCAGGCAAACCGCGAGACGGTCGAGATCGGTGACAACATTTTCACCATCAAGCGTTTCGAGCCGCTGAAGTCGCTGGAAGTGCTAGGCGATTTGCAGAAGCACCTGCTTGGCCCGATGGCGTCTGTGCTGTCCCAGGTGCGCGGCGCCAGCGACGTGGACACGGCCACGCAGGCGTTCACAGCGGCCGTCACGCAGGCATCTGGCAGCCTCGATGGCAAGACCCTCACCAGCCTCGCCCGCATGCTCCTGAACCCGGAATACGTGTTCGTGCAGGCCGATGGCGCAGGCGATGCCGTGAAGCTGACCGAGGGCGTGCAGAACCGCGTGTTTGCCGATGTTGGCGAAATGGTGGAACTGCTGGTTCAGATCGTGGTGGTGAACTACGCCAAGGTTTTTACCGCCGGGGTCAGCCGTATTGGGTTGGCCCTGAAGGACCGCACGGCCATGTCCCTGGCAAACTAGACGACGAACTATCGGCTGAATTGCTAGTGTGGCGACCCATCATGGCGGGCCATATTTCGCTAGCCGAGGTCAAAAACGGCGATGCCACGCTACTAGACCTCATGAAAATATGCTCGCTGATGGACATGCAGGCTTGCGCCGAAAGGCAGCAATCTGAGCGCCGTCAGTGAATAAACCCGAGGCGTTCGTTGCATGATCGTTCGGGAACTCGTTACGCTTCTGAGATATGACGCTGACACTTCCGGCGTCAACAAGTTCGAAGGCGCTCTTAACGGCCTACTGGCGAAGCTAGCCGCCGTTTTAGCCGCCCATGACGTCATGGAGTTGGCCGACCAGTGGAACACGATCGCCGGCCGCGTGATGAACGTGACCGACAGCGTGACCGAGACGACCCGCGTCATGGACGTGCTGCAAAAGCAGGCCGAAGCCACGGGCGCATCGTTTGAAGGCGTCGGCAGCCTGTTCGCGCAGTTGAAGACCACGGGTTCCAGTCTGAACCTGTCCACTGACCAGATCCTGCAACTGACGGAGAGCATTTCCAAACTCGGCACCCTTGGCGGTGGCACGGCTGCCGGCGCACGTCGCGGCATGATCCAGATCGAGGAAATGTTCTCGCTGGGCACGGTGCAGATGCAGCACCTCAAAGCCCTGATGATCGACATCCCCGGCGCCGTGGACGTGATTGCCAAGTCCATGGACGGCGGCAAGAAAGCGTTCATGGAAATGGTGCATGCGGGCACCATGACATCGGAGAAGTTCGCTGCGCTGTTCCTGAAGGCGCAGGACGAAATCAATCAGCGTTTCCAGAATATGCCGATGACGTTCGCCCGTGCGTTTGAAACGGTGCATTCACTGTTCGGACGGCTCGTTTACGATATCGGGAAGGCTACGGGCGCCTGGGAGTGGATGGCCCGCGCCATCGTGTGGGCAGCCCGCGAGACAGTCGATGGCGTGCGTGAGATGGCCGACGTGGTGGGTGGCTACGGCAACCTGCTGCGCCTGGCCGGCATCTTCTTTGTCGCACTGTTTGGGCCTGCCGCCGTTGCGATGCTTGTCCGCATGGCGTCCATGGTCGGGCTTCTGCTGACCCCATGGGCCGGCGTGGTAGCGGCGATCGTCGCTGTTGGGCTGGCGATTGACGACGTGCTGGCGTGGATGCGCGGTGCGGCGTCGGTCACGGAAGACCTGATCGGCCCGTTTGCCGAGTGGAAGGATAAGATCGACGGCTGGAAAGCCACGATCGGAGACGCGGTTGACTACGGTATCGGCAAGGCTCGCGAGTTCGCCGCCTACGTCACCGAGGCGTTCAGCGGCCACGAAGCTGAGATCGAGGGCATTAAGGATGCCTGGGCGGCACTCTGGAACGGCCAAGACCCGCTAGGCGACCTGAAGGAAGCCGTTCGGTCGGTGACTGAGATGTTCCACCTGATGGGTGAGGGCATCGACCTGCTGTTCCCGTCGCTGTCCAACCTGGGCACGGGATGGACGCTTGGCGGCGAGGTTAAGGCGACCCTTCGCGACATCCGCACCATGATTGACAGCATCCGCGAGGCCAGCGATTGGCTGAACGGGTTGCAGGACAAGATTCTGAACTTCAGCCCCATGAACGGGATTCGCACCCTCGCCAACAAGTTCCGCACCATGACCGGCCAGGAAGCCATCTGGGACGAGAACGTCGGCAAGATTGCACCGTCCACAATGGTGCCAACCGCCGGCAACACGAATAACTCCAACGTCACCGCCACCGTCACCAACAACATCACCACGACCTCCGACACGCCCGCTGCGGTGGCTGCTGCTGCCGCTGACGGCACCCGCAGCGGCCTGCGCCAAAGCGTCGGCCGTGATCTCGAACTGGCCACGCCGGGTGTGGAATTTGGAAGGCGCGACTGATGGCCTTCCTCGACATGATCTTCGGCATCAACCCGACCGGCACCATGATTGCGGCGCTGCGCTTGGACACGCTGTCGCGCGAAGTGATCGAACTGCCAAGCGTCGCCACGGAATACCCGGTGGAAGACGGCAGCCCGATCAGCGATGCGATCCTGCCAGGCGCGCCGAAACTGTCCATCGAAGGCGGTGTCTCGGCGGCATCGGCAACGGTGCTGGGCGGCGCTTTAACCGGCGGCACACCTGCGGGCAAAACCAAATTGCTCGACGCAATCGCCGCCTTGCAGCAGGTCTACGCCGAGCATACGCCCATCACGATCGTGACCGGCCTGGGCGTCTATCCGAACATGGCTATGTCGTCGTGCCGCCTGACCCGCAGCAGCGCAGGGCCGGGCGGCAAGTGGCTGGACGTGCAAGCCGAGTTCATTCAGATCCGCAAGGTGGTGCTGAAAACGACGGACGTGCCGGCCGACAAAGTTGCCGCCAAGACCGGCGCGACCAAAGCGCCCGCAGGCAAGGCCACCGCAACCGACCCGGCTGCGGCGACGGCAGACAAGGGCGGCAGCATTCTGAAGTCACTCGGCAAGGCCGTGGGGCTGTCCAAGTGATCGCCATCGGCGTGCCTGACCAGAACGACAGCTTGCTGGAAATCGACTTGGAGGGCGAGACGTTCTTCCTCCATTTCGCCTGGAACTCCGAAGCCGAGTTCTGGACACTGGGCGTCGAATCTGCATCGCATGACACGCTGGTGGAGGGCGTGGTGATCGTGCCCGACACCCTGCTGTTAAGCCGCTACCGCCAAGAGGGCATGCCCCCCGGCGACCTGATGGTTGTGGTGCCCGACCGGCGCGATAGCATCACGCGCGCGGCCTTGCCTGCTGGCGACGTGACGCTGCTGTATGCCAGCGCAGCCGAGATAGCCGATGCCGTTATTTGATCGCGTCTACAAGCTGATCGTCGGGCCTGCTGGCGGCACCGGGCGCATCATCGCGAGCGGCGAGGCGGGAATGCCGAGCCTGCGCATCACCTTCGATATCGAGAAAACGTCGAAGGAAGCGCCGAACAAGTCGAAGGTCACGATCTACAACCTCGCACCCGAGACACGGAAACTGCTGGAATCCCCGGATGTGCGGCTGGCGCTGTATGCCGGATACACCGAAAGCCAGGGCGCGCAGTTGATGGCGTCAGGCAATGTGACGTTCGGCTTCACCGTTCGCGACGGTGCCGATTGGGCGACCGTGCTGGAGATGCACGACGGGCAGGTGCCGTTGCGGGATACCATGGTGTCGGTGGGCTTGGGTGCAGGTGCCAGCGCACACGCCATCATCAAAGACGTGGGCAACCAGATGGGGCTGCCGGTGATCCTGCCCGACAGTGCGCCAGATCGCACTTGGGCGCATGGGTTCAGCTACTACGGCCCGGCGCGCACGGCGCTGCGCAAGGCAACGGATGGCGCCGGCCTGGAATGGTCGGTGCAGAACGAGGCGTTGCAGGTGGTGGCCCGCAACGGCACCACCAGCCGGCAGGCGATCGTCATCTCGTCCACCTCTGGCATGATCAAGTCGCCGGAACGTAAACGCGAGGGTGCGAAGGAAACGGCGAAGGTTGCCGACACCACCACGGGCGCACTGCCCCATGTGAAGACCGTCGCCGGCTTGAAGCCGTACTATGACGGCTGGCGGGTGAACAGCCTGTTGCAGCCAACCATCGTGCCGGGCGATCCGGTGAAGCTAGAAAGTTTCGCGGTCAATCAGGTGTTCCGGGTGGAGAAGGTGCGCCACGTCGGGGACAGCCACGGCGGCGACTGGCAGACGCAGTTCGATTTGTTGGACCCGAAGGACTACGCGAAAGAGCAAGCCGATCTTGCCGCCAAGAAGGCCAAGACGGCAGCCCGCGCAACTGGCGGTGGCCACCACTAATGAGCGATAGCGGCGACACGATCAGCGGTGTGAAGAACACCGTCAGCACGATGCTGGCCGAGGTCCATACAGCGATGCCGGGTGTTGTCGTGTCCTATGACGCTGCAACCCGGCGAGCGACTGTGCTGCCGTCTCTGTCAAAGCAGTTGGCCGATGGCCGCGTGCTGCCGGCACCGCAGATCGTGTCGGTCCCCGTGATCTTCCCCACCGGCAGCAACGGCCGCGCCGGCATCACCTTCCCCATCGTGCCCGGCGATGGCGTGATGTTGCATTTCTCCGAACGCAGCTTGGAAGCATGGCACGACGCTGGCGGTGCGACGCCCGACGATCCGCGCCAGTTCGACTTATCCGACGCGGTGGCTGTGCCAGGTCTGAACCACGGCGGCGCAACGCCAGCAGCGCACGCTGATAACATGGTCATCACGTTCGGCGCGGCCAGCATCAGCATGACCCCGGCAGGCACGATGATCTTCCACGCATCCGGGTTCGAGTTCGACGGCGGCAATGTCGTGGTGCCGGCAAACGACGTAATTGCAACAGGTAAAAGCCTCCGGACCCACGTTCATGGCGGTGTCGTTACCGGCGGCGGGACCACGGGCATGCCGTCCTGATGGCGTTCGACATCGCCATCGGGCGCAAGTCCCACGATCTGGTGTTCGACGCATCCGGCGACCTGATCCTGATCGACAACGCCGAGCGTGTGGCGCAGCAGATCAAGATTACGCTGCTGGCGTGGCTGGGCGAATGGTTCCTCGATCTGGGCTTCGGCACTCCATACCTGCGCTACATCTTGGTCAAAGGGGCCAACCGCGCCGTGATCGAGAGCGTGTTGCGCGCCCAGATCACCGCCGTGCCCGACGTGTCGAAGGTCACATCCATGACGTTGCAAGTTGACGACGAACTGCGCCGTCTGGCCGTGGTGTTTGAGGCAGAGACGGCCTTCGGTGTGGTCAACAATTCGGTGATTTTGAATGGCTGATTACGGCGTTCAACCCACCGGCTTTGTGAAAATGCGGCTGGACGAGGTTCGGGCTGCGATCGTCAGCGACCTGACTACGCGCCTTGGCCGGCAAGTGCAGACGCGGCCTGATAGCATCATTGGGCAACTGATCGACACATTCGCCGAGCGCGAGGCGACGCTTTGGGAGATGGCAGAGGCGGTTTACGGGTCGATGTACCCGCCAACCGCATTCGGCATGTCCCTCGACAACGCCGTGTCGTTCGCTGGCGTCACCCGCCTGGGCGATGCGGCAACCCAAGTCTTCGTCGTCCTGTATGGCGTGGACGGCACCGCCATTCCCGCAGGCTCGCTGATCGGACTGGCCGATTCCTCCGTGCAACTGGCGCTGACCACGGCCACGACGATCAGCGCCAGCGCCGTTGTGGATGTGTCGGTCATCGTGCCTGCGGTGACGCCCAACACGGCCTACGCGGTCACGCTGGGTGGATCCGCCTACACCTACACGTCAGGCAGCACGACATCGCTTTCCACAGTCATCAACGGGCTGGCAACGGCGCTTCTGACCAGCGGCCTGAACATCAGCAGCGATGGCGCGAGCATCCGCATTCAGACGGATGGCCGCGCTTCGGTCTCGGTGTCGGTGTCCAGCAACTTGAAGATCGGCAGTCTCGGCAGCCCCGGCATCTTTGCCGCCACCGAACCCGGCCCGTTCGCCGTGCCGGTCAACGGCCTAGGCCAGATGGTCACGCGCATTACCGGCTGGTCCTCGATCGACAACCTGCAACCTGGGTTGCCAGGCCGCTACCGCGAGAACGATGCCGAGTTGCGCGCTCGTTACAACAGCGGCGTATATTTGCTGGGCGCTGCCGTGCTGCCATCAATCCGCGCCGGCCTGGAAAGCGAAGTGCAGGGCGTGACCAAGGCGCTCGTCTTGGAGAACACCACCAACGTGACTGATGCCGATGGCCGGGTGCCGCACAGCGTCCAAGCCGTGGTTGAAGGCGGCGACGATCAGGCGATTGCGGAGAAGCTGTTCACGCTTGTGGCCGCGGGCATCGACTACAACGGCAGCGTCGTCATGACCGTGATCGACACCCAAGGCGCCAGCCATCCGATCAAGTTCTCGCGCCCGTCCAAGGTCTACATCTGGGCAAAGT
Organism: Rhodoferax sp.; assembly: GCA_028292305.1. GTDB lineage: Bacteria > Pseudomonadota > Gammaproteobacteria > Burkholderiales > Burkholderiaceae_C > Rhodoferax_B. The sequence goes on along the minus strand of JAQGMQ010000588.1, from coordinate 13,281 downwards.
GTGTCATCACTACGCTTGCCGAAGAAACCCTTCCCGGCAACGCGCTGGCCACCATTGCGGGCGTGATCGCTGACACCGGCAACGCGCTGGACATCGGCAGCGACGTGGTAGTGCAGCGGTTTTACGGCCCGATCTATGTTGCCGTTCCGGGTATCGGCTCGCTCGCCATCACGTTCGCCAGCAGCAGCAATCCCGCGTTCAGCCCGGCATCCGGCGACTACACCGCAGGCAACGTCACCATCCCGGCAACCGGGCGCGCAGTGTTCGATCCGTCCCGCATCAGCGTGACCTGATGGCGCTCACGTTCGGGCAGGACCACGGCGCAATTGCATTCGGCAATTGGCTGAACCAGTTCGCTGGCAAGCCCGCGCTGGAACCCGTGGTGCGCTCGCTGTTCGCGCCGTTCGTGCCTCTCGATGCCGCCTTCCGCGACATGATGCTGGCGCGCGGATTGACCACAGCGCAGGGCGCGCAGCTTGACGGCATCGGCACCATCGTTGGCCAGCCGCGCACTGTTCAGCAGAGCGTCTTCAAGGCGTTCTTCGGGTTCAGCAGCCAGGACGCCGGGCGCGGGTTCGGCCAGGCGGCGATGCGCCGGAACAACGAGTCTTTTGCCGACAGCGTGGTTCTGTCCGACGCCGACTACCGGGCGCTGATCCACCTGAAGATCGCGCTAAACAACGGGCACGGTACGACACCGGAGATCATCAAAGCGGCGCAGGCAATTTTCGCGGTGCCCCGCGTCATCGTGCAGAACAACGGCAACGCCACCATCAGCGTGTCAATTGGGCGACTGCTGCGGGCAGACGAGATCCTAGCCGCCCACGCCAGCACCTACATCCCGCGCGCTGCCGGCGTGGGCATCACACTGACCGAATCGCCGCCCGTTTATTTCGGCTTCTCGAACCAAGGTTTGGCCGGCTTCGGCGTCGGCACGCTGTCGCGCGTCTTCAACTAGGGATGACCCATGACCGGATTTAGTCGCTTCACGAAGCAGTGGGCATCCACGGGTTCGACGCTGCCGGCCACCGATACGCAGTCCGCCGCCGGCTTTGCCTACCTGGGCGAGACACCGCCGAGCGTGGAGTTGTTCAACTCCATGTTTCAAAACCTCGATGACAAAGACAATTGGCTGTATGGGCAAATCGCAGCCGTGCTGGCCGTTGCGGGCATCACACCTGCTGACGCGTCACCAACCCAATTGCGAAGTGCAATTAACTTTCTGATTACGGCCCAAGTAAACGTGGAAGCTGCCAGTCGGGCATCCGCATTCGATTACCTAAATGGTGTGGTAAATACCAAGCAGGCGAACTTAGGTTACACGCCGGTTCAGCAAGGCACGGGCGCGGGGCAAAGCACAAACGCCGTAAAACTTGGTTGGAATTCCACCGCCTTACTTGCGACCATTGATAATTATGCTCTTGGCCGCATCTGGACCGATAGCCTTTGGCGCGGTTCATTCGGGGTAAACGGCTACGAAGTCCTTCCCAGCGGCAAGATTGAACAGTGGGGCTACTACTACCCAGCCGGCGGCGCGTCATCCCAGGTGGGCATCACCTTCCCGCTGACCTTCCCAACTGCCTGCGACAACGTGATCTTGACCCTGAACAACTCCACAACGGCGATCGGCGGCGTTGCTGTTTACGCTCAAAGCCAGAGCGGGTTCGCGATTGGGCAGAACTTTTCCGGCGGTCAGTCCGCCCCCCTTGGCGTGTTCTGGCGCGCGATCGGTCGCTGAAGGATTCCCCCATGCCAAAGTTCGTCCGTTACGACCACAACGCTCCTGCGCCCGCGCCTGCCCTTGGCTGGTACGACACCGATCTCGTCGCATACCCATCCATGCCGCCGTCTGCCGATCTCCTGCAACTGACGGATCAGGATTGGGCGCATCACATGCAGGGCGGGCACTGGGGCGTCAGTGGGCACACGCTCGTGTCTATGGATGCCGGGCCGGAAGTTCCTGCGCTGCCGGCCTCGATGCAAGCGGCGGTTTCCATCACGCGCTATCAGGCGATGGCTGTTCTGGACAGCATGCCCGGCACGAACGGCAAGTCGCTTTACGACACGATCGACGCAGCCATTCTGGCCGGTAAGAGCACGGGTGCCGAAGGGCGCGCGGCTTGGCTGGCATGGACAACCGCGGGCACGTTCGAGCGCAACAGCCCGATGATTGCGCAGATGGCGGCGCTGTTCGGCATCACTGACGCGCAGATCGACACGATCTTCGCCACAGGCGCCACGGTGCGGGCGTGACCGACGCTTACCGCACAGCCGTTGTTGTCAACAGCAACAGCGGTGCGCCGGCACAGGCGAAACTGCCCGGCGATAAAGGCCCGACTGGCGACAAAGGTCCACCCGGCGACCCAGGATCATCGACCGGTTCGGCACTCACGCTGTCGGCCCTGACCACACTCGTCAACGCGCTGCCGCAGACCGAGCCGGGCACCATGGGCAGCCTCTGGCTCAACAACGGGCGCGTTGCTGTGGCGGGCTTTTCCACGACGACGCCGGTCACGCCGACGAGCGGCAAGACGGTGCTGCTGCGTTCGGGCAATCCGCTTCACCTGCGGAATGGCACAACACTGGTTCTGAGGTAACGACATGAGCGGCACCACCACCTTCCCGACCGGCCTTAGCCCGCTCACGCCAGCCCGCAATGTCACGATGCTTGGTGACGATGGCTCGGTAAACGGCAATATCAATGTTGCCCAGATCGTCTCGCAGACCACGCCAACCGACATCCAGCCGGGCGGCGCGACCAGCGGCCAATACATGGTGTTCAACGGCACCAATTGGTCGCCGCGCACCATCGTGATCTTCAGCGGCGCGTATGCCGATCTGTCGGGCAAGCCCACGCTTTCGACCGTGGCTAGCACTGGCGCGTATGCCGACCTCACTGGGCGCCCAACGCAGTTCAGCGGCTCGTATCTGGACCTGACCAACAAGCCGACGATCCCAACGCTGCCGACGCTGGCCACTGTCGCCACCACGGGCAGCTACGCCGACCTGACGAACAAGCCGACCATCCCGAGTGCCTACGTCTTGCCGGCAGCGAGCGGGACCGTGTTGGGCGGCGTCAAAGCTGGCACCAACATCAGCATCGCGCTCGACGGCACGATTTCCGGCGTGACGGGCGGGCAGTCGGCAGGCGTTTCTACCTTCAACACCCGCAGCGGCACCGTCGTGCTAACTGCCGGCGATGTGACGGGCGCGTTGTCCTACACGCCGTATGATGCCTCCAACCCCACCGGATTCCAGTCCGCCGCGCAGGTGCAGGCCGCGCTGGGTGGATACGCGCCAGCATGGGGCAGCATTTCCGGCAAGCCGACGTTCGCCACGATCGCGACCTCGGGCGCCTATGCGGACCTTTCGGGCAAGCCGACGATCCCGGCTGCCTACACGCTCCCGCCCGCGACATCTTCTGTCATTGGCGGCGTGAAGCCTGGCACTGGCCTGACCGTTCTGGGCGACGGCACGTTGAACGCCACGGGCACGTCGGGCGTCTCCACATTCCAAGGTCGGACGGGCGCCGTCACCTTGGTAACTGCGGACGTGACCGGGGTTCTCGGCTTCACGCCGTATGACGCAGCAAACCCGGCCGGCTTCCAGACAGCAGCGAACCTGACCACCAAGCTAGCGGCCCCCGGCCCCATCGGCGGCACCACGCCGGGCACTGGCGCGTTCACGACGCTGACCCTTGGCACCGCACTCCCGATCGCGTCGGGCGGCACAGGCGGCACCACGGCGGCACTCGCGCGGGCTGCCTTGGGTGCTTACGACGCTGCCAACAGCGCCGGGTATCAGACGGCTGCCAACGTCACCACGGCGATTTCGGCCTACACGCCCGCCTGGACATCAATCAGCGGCAAGCCCACCACCTTCGCGCCGGTCATCGCAACGTCCAGCGTGGTTGGTGGCGTGAAGCAGGGCAGCGGCGTTGCCATCGCGGGTGACGGCACGTTGTCGGTGTCGCGCGCTGACATCAACAAGGGCCTGACCACACTGACGTCAGGCGCCACGATTGCGACCGACGTATCAGCGCAAAACATGTTTGCCCTCACGCTGGGCACGAACGCGACCCTATCGAACCCGACCGGCATTGCTGCGGGCGCGACTTACCAGTGGACCATCACGCAGGACGGCACTGGTGGCCGCACTCTGGCATACGGGTCCGCCTTCAAGTGGCAGGGCGGCACCGTGCCGACGTTGAGCACCGCTGCGGGCGCGGTCGATATCCTCACCGCATCGACGGTCAACGGCACGACGCTGAACTGCGTGTTGAGCAAGGGCTTCGCATAATGCTGCCCTTTCCTATCGGGTTCTTCACGGCCCCGCCGATTGTCGCAGCGGCGAACCTGTCGGTGAGTTCTGGCGCTCAGGCGCCCGGCTTGCAGATGTCGTTCGACGCGAACCTGCCGACATCCAGCAATCGGCCGGCGAATGGCGTGGCCGGCATTCAGCTTTTCACGGATCCCAGCGGCGGGGCCAACTCCGTGCAGGTGGTCTGCGAGCCGGTGCAAAAGATCGTCAGCGATCGCGCCAGCATCGGTTCGTACGGCGCTCTGCGCTGGATCGCCAACGGTGGCCCGAACAACTTCCCGTATTTCCGGTCGCACCCGACGCTCTCGTATAACAGCGGCTGGGATGGCCTGCCGATCCCACCGGATGCGGTCATCTCCCATTGGGGGCCGAATAACGCGCCGTGGATGGCAACGATTGTAGGCCGGCACAATGCCTTGAATCCCCGCACTGATGGTGATGCAGACGGACAGATATTGAAGTGCGAATACGGGGCATCAGGTGGCGGAACCAATAACTATTTCACGGTTCCGTCCCGAACCGACAGCGTAATCTATTTCTCGCAGGGGAATGTAGACCTGCATTACACCGAAGCCTCCAATGGCTTGGCCGTCCTGAACACTTGGGAAATCATCAACATCGTCTGCGATGGCCATTTCTATCGGCTGTATCGCAATGGCGTCCTGACCTTTACCTCGCCGGTTGACGTCAACGCGGGCGGCTTTGTGACGGCGCCCACGGCTTACTGTTGGTTCAACAACGGCAAGATGGACTTCGCCGTTTTCGAACTGTCGGCAGGTGCGCCGTCTGTCACACAAATGAACGCCATGAACGCAGCCAAGTCGGCGCGGTATGGCATCTCTGTCGTTGCAGCCACGGTCGGGCCGTCCAGCTACATTCCAACGCCGGCTTCTGACCAGACCGTTGTCGGCATGCTGACAACGCCGAACTATCCGACAGACGACGTTGGCCTGACCCGCTCTGATGCCACACCGGGCGGTGGGATCACGCTCAAGGCCGGCGCGACGCAGATGTTTTCCTACACGTTCGGCGCAGGCGGCAACATCGACACGTCGGCCAAGGCGCGCAACATCGCGCATTACCACTACATCACTGGCAACCCCAACAATCAGTTCGACCTCGATGTATCCACGGGGCACAGTTCAGGCGGTCAGGTATTTTGGGCGCGCGGCCGTCACTTCCCGCCCGACCATTTCAACGACCTGCATAGGGTGAAACCGAACGGCTGGCATCTCAGTGCCATGTCTGCGGAGAACCGCACCAAGGTGGCGCCGGGCTATATCTGGGCTGCCGTGGCACGCTTCCCGCAGTCTTTCCGTCCCGGCACGCTGTTGAAAGTGGTCTACCGGATTGGCAAGGGCGTGCATGGCTGGCAACCCATCTGGTACTATTCCGGCGAACAGCGTACTCCGTTGCAATTCGGAACGACCGACCCATACGCCCAGCCGAATGGCCGGTCGCTGTTCGAATTCCCCACCTACGGGCACGAGTTCGAGATCGACGTAAACGACCAGTACAGCTTGGTCGATTATCAGGTGCCGCACGGCAAGCACTTGGCAACGCAGGTGATCGCTTCGGACAGCGGCCAAGGCCAATACGGCGTGGTCTGGACCGGACGCCGGCCCGATCGGCCTTTCGACAGCCGCTCAAACGGGTTCTCACGCGATCCCCACGATCATTTCTATAACGTGTCACCGGTTGACGCGACGACGCAGGACCGCACGATTTATTGCAACTGGCGCGGCGACGGCTCGAATCTGATCGACTTCCTGGAGATCGTGCCGGGCCTTGGCGCGAAAGTCTTCCAAACGGCGTACATGGAATACGACCAAGCCCCAGACATTGTGGATCCGGTAACAGGCGTCACCCGCAAGCAGGGTATGCACCTCATCCTCGGCAACCAAGCCGTAAACGTCTACCAGTACGACATCGAACATGGCACGGTCCCGCAGGACAACGACGGCATCTATGGCGGCGTGCAGGGTGGCACGCCTGACCCAACCGCTTTGGAACCGGACGGCTGGACGTTCCTCGTCAAAGAAGTCAGCGCATGGCGCGGCGAAATCAATAACGTCGATTTGCTGCGACTAGGCGACCCGACACCGGGCACTGAGAATGACCCGCCGGCAAACGGCCTGCTGGTGCAGGACGGCAGCGCGGGCGGCACCGGGACACCCACGGGAGGTGGCGGCGGAACGCCAACAAACACTGGCTGGAACGCCCTTGCCACTTACAGCGGAACAGGCGGCGCCCTCAATACACCGGGCAGCGTCGGGCAAGGTTGGACAGATCCCAACAGCAGATGGACTCAGACCGCACAGAACTTCCTGCAAGTCGGCGGCGTAGCTGGCGAGAACGCCTGGGTCACACGTCAGATCGTCCGCAAGGCAGCCGGCGAACAGGTCGTCACGTCACGCGTGCAGATTCGCACAGTGATGTTCGACAACGTCATTCCGTTCATCATCTCGCGCTATAGCGGGGCCGATAACAACCCAACGATGATTATCACGTCGCCTTTGAAGACGACGGTGTGGTCAGCGGGTGCGTTCGGCACCAGCCAAGGCTCCGACCTGTCGTTCACGTCGGGCCAATGGTACGACTTCCGGGTGGATACGGTGCAGACGGATGCGACGCACACCACAGTCACCACCAGCCTTTGGACTGCCACGGATTCTGCCACACCGGCTTTCGCAGCGGGCACGCTTGTGGGCACGTCCAGTTTCGTTCTGACCGACAGCGTTATTCAGAACTTGGCAGGCGGCAACGGCATCTGTTTCTACAGCTTCCAAGATGGCGCCGCTGGGCGTGTCGTTTCGTCGTACCAGTCGTTCACGCAATCCATAGGGACCGGCAGCAGCGGTGGTACGGCTACCGCCTTTACCCTCAACAGCAGCAACACGAACGGCGCCAGCGAGACAGCGCCGACGAACGCCAATGCCTACTTCGTGGCGCCGAACGGGAGCGACAGCGCCGCCGGCACGAAAGAGGCACCGTTCCTGACCATTGAAAAGGCGCGGGATACGGTGGGCGGCGACAGTGCGCGCAAGACGATTTGCTTCCGTGGCGGCACCTACCCGACCCGCACCACCAACGCCCAGTTCGTGCCGTGGCGCGACAACGGCATTAAACTAACCCGCTATCCTGGCGAGGTGCCGATCCTCGACTTCGGCGGGACCGTCGCCAACGCGCTCTATTTCGACGCTGGTTGCACCAACATCACCATCAACGGCTTGACGATCTTGCATCCCGTGACAGCGGGAATTCAGTTGAACGGATACCAGAACGCGTCCATCAGCGGGTTTACCATCACCAACAACCACATCCGCTATGTGACGGGTGACACATCGGGCGGTGCAGGTGCCACAGGTGGCATTCGTGGTTCGTTCTGCACCGACCACAACCTGATCGCGAACAACCTTATTGAAGATACCGTTGGGCCATCCATCACGTTCGTTGGCGGCAGCAACGTCGAATACCTGAAGACCATGACGATCCGGCGCAACATTTGCCGTCGTGCTAACAACTTGGGCTTCAACGATACCGGCATGATTTACTTCCTCGACCGCGGGCACAATGGCGACACGGCTAACCCAACGATCATTGAAGAAAATTGGCTGGAAGATGCCGGGTCAGGCGACACGCGGCAGGTGTATTTCGATGACCAAGCATCGGCCTATATCCTGCGCCGCAACATCTTGACCGGCGACAGCGCGATCCCGCTTCAATATCACGGTGGCGACCATCTTGTGGTGGAACACAACCTGATCGACGTGACCGGCTCGCGTGCCTACATGGCGCTGTATCAGGATGTCGTTTCCCAAGGTCTGACGAACCTGGGCATGGCGGGAAACACCTTCCAAGGCAACGTCGTCTACAACGGACGCTCAACGTTCCCGAACTCGACCCTATGGGCCTACTTCATCACAGCCGGCCAGACCGTCACGAACCCAGCCACCAGCGGCAACCTCTACTTCCAGACGACGGGCACGTTGCCCAACGCGGGAAGCATCGTTGACAGCAGCCCGCACGTCGCCAATCCGAACTTCGTCAGCGCATCCACGAAGAATTACAACTTCTCCGATGGCGGCACGGCTGCGGCTGCGGCAACCGGGTTCACGCCGATCGACTACGGCGTCATTGGCCCGCAGTGACATTTCACAGGAATTCGCCCATGAACCGCCTTCTGCTGGGCTTGCTTTTGCTGTCCGCCCCAGTATCCGCCGCCACCGTCACTGTTCCAGGCCAGACCATCACACTGCCGGCGCAGAACTTCTCTCTACCTGCGCAGAAGTTCACCGTCGCCCCGCAGGTTGTGACGATCCCTGCTGGTGTCGCTGGCCCTGCCGGTCCCGCAGGCGCCAACGGCAAAGACGGTGCTGCCGCCGACCTCGCGCCTATCACAGCCCGCATCACCGCACTCGAAGCGCAGGTGGCAGCGTTGCTGGCCGGCGGCGCTGTATCTCCTGCGGCAGTTGCGTTGGCCGATCCCTGCGCCGGTAAGGTTGGCAAGTGGTCCACGCTATCGCTGACGCCGAAAGACAACATTGCCATGTCCTTCGCCTGCGCCTCGCCGGGGTTCAAATTGACACTAACGGCCGGCACATACGCCCAAGTGTTCGACGTGCCTGCGGGTTTGGATGGTTGGGACATCGGCGGCGTTAGTGCGGCGACCGTGAAGCTGTCAGGTTCCGGTGGCTGCACCGTGTCCGACAACAACCAGGGTTCTGGCGGTCCCTGCAAGACGCGGCTGGCATGGGGCAAGGGCGTCGTGCATCTATCCAGCGCCGGCACGCTGCATGACCTTGATGTTGAGGACGGCGGCACCAAGGCCGTCAACGACCATGACGGCCAGGCCGGCGTCTATGTGGACGGTGCCAGCGGCACGGTCACGCTGCGCAAGCTGATGATCCGGAACAACCAGAACGGCATTTTCAGCAACGCGCCGAATGCCGACATCATCATCGACCAGTCCGATTTCGTGGGCAACTCGACAGATGGCGGCTCGCACGACACGTATCTGAGTGATGCGAAGTCGGTGCTGATCCAGAATTGCAACACCTACGGATCCAACCACGGCAACAACTTCAAGACCCGCTCTGGCAAGGTCACGGTCATCGGTGGCTACAACAAGAGCAACGAAGGCCGCTGGGTCGAGTGTGCAGACGGCTGCGTGCTGACCATCACGGGCGGCGTCTATGTCGGCTCGACCATCAGCCAGAACGTGTTCGGCAATGGCACAGAATCCGTGTCAAAAGGCCCCGGCAACACCACTTGGTCGGGTTCTTCCATCTGGATCGGCCGCGGCAGCAACTTCGCCAATGCAGGCACCTTCAACGCATCTGGCCTGACTGTGACGTGGGCGGCTGGCGGCGGGATCTTCAACGACAAGGGCGTGGCGCTGACCGGGTTGCCGCTGTCTGGAACCGCGGTGTCTGCCGCTCCCGCATCGCCGGCCTTCGTCTCCGGGGCGAAGTGAGCAATGGCCTGCGTTCCGTGCCGTGTGGTCACGGCCATCGTCCTCAACGGCCTGATTATTGTGGACGTGGTTGCGAACGCACTTCTGCTGGGTCGCCCGCCCGAAACCCTTAGCCAGCGATTTGCCCGACTGCGTGAGTATGGCGGGCCTGGGCCAGCGCGCATTGGTCGGTGGGTCTGCTCGGCGCTGACATGGATCGGCAATCGGTTCGGCAGCACCGAAGATCATTGCACCATGTCGCTGGACGCGACCACGCACATCGGAACCGAGTTCTGGCGCTGGAGCAAATAGGCGGGTCTTTCTGACCCCCTTCCACGGAGAGTTAGATGCCCCATTCACCACATTCGGAGGGCGAGATGCTGCATGCCCTTCGCACCCTGGTCGGCGCTCTGTTTACAGGTCGCTGCGCACAGCCGGACGACTATCCGCCGGCACTACCAGCCGAAACGCTGGATCTGTCACCCATCCTTGCAAGGATCGAAGAAATGGCTATCGACATCTCCGCACAGATTGATTCACTGAAGGCTGACATTGCCGCTCAGACCACTGTGGTTTCGAGCGTGCAGACGTTCATTGCCGGCATGTCCGACCAGCTTACCAAGGCGCTGGCTGACGCGCAGGCTGCTGGCGCCACTGCCGAGCAACTTCAGGCCCTGACCGACCTCGACAGCGCGGTCAAGGCGAACACCGCCGCGCTGGCCTCGGCCACCACTGCCAACACCCCGGCAGCTTCCGATCCGGCGCCGGCCACCCCGGTTCCGGTCGCAACCGATCCAGCCCCGGTTGCTGCACCTGATCCGGTCGAACTCACCCCGGTGCCTGACGAACCGGCCACGCCGACCGCCTAACACACTGCGGTCTGGCCCGGCGGGTTCGCTCGCCGGGCCAACAGGAGGCGACATGGCCAATCCAGCCATCACCAAGATGATCGTCTCACCAGCCTCGATTGCGCTGGCCAACGATGCGTCGAAATTCACGTTTCCCCGCGGTGCCAGGGTCGAGTTTGTCGGGCCTTCGATTACGACGATCCAATTCACCGACAACATGGTTGTTCTCTATGGAGACGCATTCACGATCGCTTGCCCCTTCCAGTTGGATAAGGCCACGTCGGGCTAACCCGGTGCCGCTATCAAACAGGCCACCAGATGCACGCGATGCGATCCATGGCGCACTGACGGTTATCATGCTGTGGCTTGGCTTTGTGCTGATCCAGCCGGCCAGCACATTTGATACAAGCTCGTCGTTTGCGGTCATGCAGGAACTTGCGACGGAAGACCATTGGGCAATGGCTTTCTTCTTTGTCGGCATTCTTGGCGGCGCAGGAATGGTAACGCGCAGCAAAGTGCTGCGGCTTGTTAGCGTTCTAATCTTAGCCACGGCCCATGGCGTTTTTGCTATCTGTTTGTTCCGAGCCAACACGGTATCGACTGGAACGGGCACTTATGGGTGCATCGCGGCTCTCGGATATTATTTGTGCGCCCGAAGAACGATTGAAGGTATTTGATGGTCAGCAACCGCCCCGTCTTATCGGCGTTCCTATACATGCGGTTGCTGTTCATCCGCACGCCGTGGTGGGGCGAAATCGTCGGTGCAATCACCGCTTTTGCTTGGGGGCTGGTCGCCTGGATTTCCCCCGGCGATTTGGCACGGTGGCCGTCAATGTCGCTCCTACTCCAAATAGGCGACGACCAGTTCTGGTGTGGCATCTGCATGAGCCTCGGGTTGCTGCAATTCACCGTGGCGCTGTTCGACCGCAGATGGTGTCGCTGGGGCATGGCCCTGTGTATGTCGTGGCTGTGGGCCATCATCGCCCTTGGCATCTTTTCAGCCGTTGGCCTTACGCCGGTCATCGTTCCGACGTGCGGCTGGGCGCTTATGAACGTCGTCTCGATCTTACGCCTGCTGCGTTACCAATAAGGCCGATCACTTATTATGACCGATGCGGGTAGTGGCGGCCCGTGGTGGATCTTGTACACCACGCTTGTAGTCCCGGCATGCAGTGCCGCTTGGGTTGTCTTCCGGTGGAACGCGGACCGAAAAGATAAACGTAACGAAGGCAATCTTTCTCGCGAGGAACGCGAGGTCCGCGCAATCGAGGCGCAGCGTGCCGCTCTAACTGCGCAGCAGGCAGCGATGTTTGACCGGCAAGATGCCGAGTTGGCACGATTGCGGCAGCGGATCACCGACGTTGAGAGCGAGCGCGACCGGGTTGAGGAAGATCGCGATCGCGGCTGGTCGATCGGGCGGTACTGGTTCAACGAGGCGCACGAAGCTGCTGGCATTGCCCGCAATGCGCAAGCCGTCGCGTCCGCCCTGATGAAATACGCGCCGCCCGAAGTAGCCGCGGAACACAAAGGCTGGACGCCGCTGATTTTGCCGGCGTTTGAGGCGCCTTATCCCAAACCCAAGCCCGAGTGAGCGTCATATGACAGCCGCCAACCTACAACCCGCCCTGATCCTGATCTTCGGCTCGGAAGGCGGCTACTCGAACGATGCTAACGACCCAGGCGGGCCAACGAAGTATGGAATCACGCTGGCAACGCTGACCGCTTGGCGCAAAGCCTCGCAGACGGAGGCCGACGTGAAGGCCCTCACGCTGACCGAGGCGCAGACCATCATCGCCAGCGAATACGCCAACCCCATTCGGTTCAACGACCTGCCCAGCGGCCTGGATTATGCGGTGCTGGACTTCGCGGTGAACAGCGGGCCGGCAACCGCGGCGAAGGTGTTGCAAAAGCTGGTTGACGCAACGCCTGATGGCATCCTGGGCGTGAAGACCCTCGCCGCCATCGCCACACAGGATGTGAGCAGATTGGTGAATGGCTACTGCGATGCGCGCCAGGCTTACGTCGAATCCCTGACCAACTTCTCCAGTTTCGGCAAAGGCTGGACCACGCGCATCGCGACTGTCCGCCAGCACGCGGAAGACATGATCATGGGCGCGGTGCCAACGCCGATCGCCAACGAACCCACAGCCAAAGCCTCGCCCGTCAACGTTAAACTGCTGTCCAGCCGCACGGGCTTGGCGTCCGTTGTGACCGCACTCGGCGCGTTCAGCATGGCCTGCACCACGGTTGCCACTCAATTGTCCCCGCTCCTGATCTGGCATTGGGGCCAATACGTCACCCAGGCCGTCACGGCTGCTGGCGCCGTTGCTGCCGCCCTCACGACGTTTGCACGGCTTCGCAGCGGGCAGGGCGCGGTATGACGGCACTCCTAGCCGGGCCGGCGCTGTGGACCGCCATAGCCGCAGTGGTGATCGCTGGGCTGGGCATCGCCTACTACAGCGCCAAGCGAACCGGCGCGCAGGAAGTCGAAAACGCTGATCTCAAGAAAATGGTGGCCAATGCGCAAGCCAGGCAGGACGTGGATAGCGGTGTCGCTGCTGCTAGCGATGCCGGCGTTGCTGACGAATTGCGCCGGGACTGGACCCGCAAGTCCTAACTCCGAGTGTTCATGGGTGAGGCCAATATTTTTGGATGAGG